>NZ_RZPW01000028.1:0-19210 GCF_003998455.1 Mesorhizobium sp. M7A.F.Ca.CA.001.08.2.1
CCATTTCCCTCCTATAATATCCCCTCATGAGCGACACAAACGCCTCGTTTCAGGCCGACGAGCCATTCTTTCAGGCGCTACTGACCCCACACCGGTCTTTGGGCCGGACAGGCTTCTTCATCCTGATGGGCGCGCTGCTGTTCGGCTGGCTGGTGACAGGCGCGTTTTTCCTGTCGCGCGGCGCCTGGCCGGTGTTCGGCTTCTTCGGCCTCGACGTGGCCGCCGTCTACATCGCCTTTCGCATCAACTATCGTGCCGCTCGCGCACGCGAAGAAGTCTCGGTCTCGCGCACCAGCCTCGACATCCGCAAGACAGCCCCCTCGGGGAAATCGGAAGCCCATCGCTTCAATCCGTTCTGGGCGCGGTTTTCGGTGGCCCGTCACGCCGAGATCGGCATCACAGGGATGACGGTGGAAGGCGAAGGCCGGAACGTGCCGATCGGATCGTTCCTGGACCCCGATTCCCGCGAGAGTTTTGCCACCGCCTTTTCGCGCGCGCTGGCGACCGCCAAGGCACGCTGAGCCAGCCACGAGCGGCTTTTGGGCTCGAATCCCGTGTCTATCGGGGGATGCGCAGCAAGAAGGCAAGTTTCGGGTGGCGATCGACGCCCCGAGGGGCGATATTCCGGCTCAAGGAGACAATTCCATGAGCACACACACCGCGGTCCTCAAAAAGGACATCACGCCTGAAGGCAGCGACTACGAAATCGTGCGCCGTGCCATCGAGAAGATCAGTCTCGACTATCGTGATCAGCCTTCCCTCGAAGAACTGGCCGAGGAGGTCGGCGAGACGCCGACCGGCTTGCAAAAACTCTTCACCCGCTGGGCCGGCCTGTCGCCCAAGGCCTTCCTGCAGGCGGTGACACTGGACCATGCGCGCAGGCTGCTCGATTCCGGCATGCCGCTGCTCGAGACCTCGTTCGAGCTGGGCATGTCCGGCCCGGGCCGGCTGCATGACCTGTTCGTCACGCATGAGGCGATGTCGCCGGGCGACTACAAGACACGCGGCGCCGGGCTCACCATCCGCTACGGCTTCCATTCCTCGCCGTTCGGCACCGCCCTGATCATGGCCACCGAGCGCGGGCTCGCCGGCCTCGCCTTCAGCGACCCCGGCGAGGAACGCGCCGCCTTCGCCGACATGTCCAGCCGCTGGCCGAACGCCATCTATGTCGAGGACATGACTGCTACCGGCCCCTATGCCGCCCGTATCTTCGATCCGACGCTGTGGCGCCCCGACCAGCCGCTGCATGTCGTCATGATCGGCACCGACTTCCAGGTTCGCGTCTGGGAGGCGCTGCTCAAGATCCCGATGGGCAAGGCCCGCACCTATTCCTCGATCGCGGCCAGCATCGGCGCCCCGTCCGCCAGCCGGGCGGTGGGTGCGGCCAACGGCGCCAATCCGCTCTCCTTCGTGGTGCCTTGTCACCGCGCCATCGGCAAATCCGGCGACCTGACCGGCTATCATTGGGGCCTGACCCGCAAGCGCGCCATTCTGGGCTGGGAAGCCGGGCAGGTGTCGTAATATCGATTTTCTCGATACTGCGAAGAAAAACATGGATATATCGGCACTGATAAGTATAAGCGCGATTTTCACTGTCTTTGCAACCGAGGGCAACCTCCGGTTCCTGTGATTGTTATTTAAGGAATTATTTTAGGTAACTCTAAATTAACCACGATAAAGTGATGATGCCCTCATATTAATCCGGACGATCCGGCTTAATAGGAGGTCCCGATGTCATTGGTTCGCGCCGCCTGCGCCGCAGCTCTGCTGGTTGCCGGCATCGACGAGGTCGCGTTGGCCGCGACGCAGAATGTCATCTTCAATGGGACGATCGCGCCCACCTGCACGCTTGTCGTTGCCACCAACGGCACGATGACGGCCAGTCCCGATCTCCAGTCCCTCAGTTCCCACAACAGCGGCGGCTCGGCTGGAACCGTGACGCTGACGACGACCGGAGGTGTGTCGCTGAGTGTCGACCCGGTCACCACCATGACGGTGCCATCCGCCGACAGCACGTCGACGACCTGGACACCGACCTACTCTGCCGCCGGCGCGCATGCCATCGGTGAGACCGGCTCGGCAACCAGCATCACCACCCCCGGCGCCGACCTCGTTTCGGTCCACCTTGCCGGCACCAAGGGCGGCAGCAATCGCTTCGCCAACGGCAATTATCAGGCAACGGTAACGCTGCGCTGCGAATGACGCGAGCGAAGGAGGGGGTCGTGAAACATGCTCGAATCCTGGCGACGGCACTGGCCGTCGGATTGGCGCCCATTGCCGCCAAGGCCCAATCGATGTCGCCGATGCGTGGCGAGATCAACAGCTTCACCGACGTCTTTGCGGTTCGCGTCTTCCCCGCCAATCCCTACGACCGCAAGATCCGGGTCGAAATCCACGTCTACGATCAGGATTTCCAGCCGGTAGATGCCAGGGTCTCTCCAAATGTCTTCCAACTGGCCTCCCAGGCCTCCCGTTCTGTCCTTGTGGTCGTGCCTTTTGACGGCGCTGCCGAGCGTAAAGTGCGTATCTGTACCGAAAGCATCCCCTTTCCCAATCAACAGACGCAGATAAGGGCACAGATATGCGGAAAGTTTTTTGGGCGCCGCAAGTCCTGACACTGGCGCTCGCGGCTGCTTGGGCGGGTGCCTTGCCGGCCGGGGCCGAGGACGTCTACAACCTCAACCAGAATGAGAGCGGCTTCAACCTGCCGGGCGTCACCTTGCCCCAAGGCCAGGACGAGGTCCATGCCGCGGACGGCACCACCTGCCGTTCCGCCGTCTCCGGTTCCGGCGCCTATGTCGATCTCGGCGTCATCAGAGGCAACAGCCAGTCGAACAATGATGTCGCCACTTACGGCCGCGTGGTGATCCCGATCGGGCGCACGCCGAAGCGCGTCGATTGCAGCCGTCTCTATGAGCTTGAGGTCGAGCGCCTGCAGTTGGAACTGAAGCTCCTCAAAATGGGCCTCGGCGCCGACGGCCAGACGGCGAGCGTGGCCGCCAGCGCTTCCACGGCCGCGTCACCGGGGTGGGCCAATGAAGGCTGGAGCATCAGGACCGGAAATGGTGATGGCAAGAAAAAGAAGAAGCAGTAGCCGCGCGCTGCTTGCGATGGCTGCACTTGCCGGTTCCTGCCTTCCGGTGCAGGCAGCGATCATCGGCACCTGCACTATCGTGGTCGGGGCGTCCGGAACGATGAAGGCCAATCCCGCCATCAGCATACTGGGCTCTAAACAGGCAGGCGGATCGAGCGCCAGCGCCACCGTGGTGGCAAGCTCCCTGTTGTGCTCGATACTTAACTTGCTTGACTGCTATTCGGTTTCGGCGCCGGCGCCTGCCGCATTCTCGTCCGCGCCGAGCGGCGGCGGCACCAACGTGACCTTCGCTTCAGTCTTCCGCCTCGATGGCTCGGGGGTCGATGTCAACGGAAGTGTGCCGCAGAGGGTTGCCAACGGCACCCACGCGATGCAGGTCGACCTCACCGCCACCAGGTCGAGCGGTATCTTTCCCGCCGGCAACTATCAGGGCACGGTCACCGTGCGCTGCGAATAGGCCACGACACCTCAAATCGGACTGGACCATGCGCGTGGTCTGGCAAGCCGCGGCCTTACAGGTTAGCTTTCACGCAATCGGAACGATCTGCGTTCGCCCGGACGCACGAAGACGCTCCGGCATTTTGAATTTGCGTTGCCAGGAGGCCCTGCTTGATTATCGTCATCGGCTCGATCAACCTCGACCTTATCGCCAAGGTCGACCGCTTGCCGAGCCCCGGCGAGACGGTGGGCGGCTCGGCCTTCACCACCGCGCCTGGGGGCAAGGGCGCCAACCAGGCACTGGCCGCCGCACGCGCCGGTGCCGCGGTGCGCATGGTCGGCGCCGTCGGCAGGGACAGCTTCGCAGCCGAGGCACTGGCATTGCTGCGCGACGGCAAGGTCGACCTGTCCGGCGTTGCCGAGACTCACGCCTCGACCGGCACGGCACTGATCATGGTCGCCGACGACGGCGAAAACATCATCGCCGTGGTGCCGGGCGCCAACGCTTCCGTGGTGCCAGGCGATCTCTCCAAGGCCTTTCTGAAAAAAGGCGACGTCGTGCTGCTGCAAAATGAGATTCCGCTGGCCACCGTCGATGCCGCCCTCGACCAGGCAAGGGCGGCCGGCGCCATCGCCGTGCTCAACACGGCGCCTTTCCAGGGGCAAGCAGCCGGCTTTATCGGCAAGGCCGACTATGTCGTCGCCAACGAAACCGAGTTCGACCTCTATGGCGAAGCGCTGTCGCTGCAAGGCCGCGACCGGGCGGCCCGCATGCGCGACTTTGCCGGAAAGACCGGCCGCACCGTCGTCGTCACGCTCGGCGGCGACGGCGTGATGGCGGCGACACCGAGTGATTTCCTCACCGTTCCGGCACGCAAGATCACCCCTGTCGACACGGTCGGCGCCGGCGATACGTTCTGCGGCTATTTCGCCGCCAGCCTGTCGTCGGGCCTCACGCTCGAACAGGCGCTGGCGCGCGCCGGCGCGGCCGGTTCGCTGGCCTGCCTGAAGCCTGGCGCCCAACCGGCGATCCCGCTCGCCAAAGACGTCGATCAGGCGCTGCAGGAAAGCCGTTAAAATGCTGCGCCCTCAAACGAAACATGCCGTGCCGCCGGCAGGCGACATCTGCCGCCTGTCCGCAGTCGAACTCGCCGGCGCGATCCGGGAGAGAGAGCTTTCCGTGCGCGAGGTGGTGGCGGCATTCCTCGACCGCATCGAGGCGGTCAATCCGCTGGTCAACGCCATCGTCTCCTTGCGCGATCGCGCCGATATCCTGCGCGAAGCCGATGCGGCCGATGCCAGCCCGACGCGAGCCAAAACCAACCCGCTCTTCGGCCTGCCGATGGCCATCAAGGACCTCGCCTCGACCACGGGCCTCAGGACCTCTTTCGGCTCGCCGATCTTCGCCGATTTCGTGCCGCAGGAGGACGATTTCTTCGTCGAGCGCATCCGCAATGCCGGCGCCATTATCATCGGCAAGACCAACGTCCCCGAATTCGGGCTTGGTTCCAACACCTACAACGCCGTGTTCGGGCCGACGCTGAACGCCTTCGATCCGGCCCTGACCGCCGGAGGCTCGAGCGGCGGCGCGGCCGTTGCCCTGGCGCTCGACATGGTGCCCCTCGCCGATGGCAGCGACTTTGGCGGCTCGCTGCGCAACCCGGCCGCCTGGAACAATGTTTTTGGCTTCCGCCCGTCGCAAGGACTTGTTCCCGGTGGACCCGATTTCGAAGTCTTCCATGCGCAGATGGGCGTCGACGGGCCGATGGGCCGCAACGTCCGTGACATGGCACTGCTGCTCGATGTGCAGGCCGGCTACCACCCGCACGCGCCATTGTCCTACGAGAAACCCGGCTCGTTCCTCGAAGGGCTTGGAATACCCGCAACTGGTGGCCGCATCGCCTGGCTCGGTGATCTCGGCGGTCATCTGCCGGTAGAAACAGGCATTCTCGGCCTGTGCGAGGCGGCACTTGGCCGCTTTGCGGAAGCGTCCTTCGCGACCGAGCCCCTGCTGCCGGATTTCGATTTCGAAGCGCTGTGGCAGGCCTTCGTGACGCTGCGCCAGGCCAGCAGCGGCTGCGCGCTCAAAACCCACTATGACGATCCCGCAAAGCGCCGCCTGCTCAAGCCGGAAGCCATCTGGGAAGTGGAGAACGCAACGCGGCTGACGGCGCCGCAGATCCGCGCCGCTTCGGTCATCCGCACGTCCTGGCATCGCACGCTTCTGTCGATCTTCGCCCGCTATGATCTGATTGCGCTGCCGACAGCACAGGTCTTCCCCTTCGACATCGATACGCATTGGCCGCGTGAGGTCGCCGGACGCACAATGGACAGCTATCACCGCTGGATGCAGGTTTCCGCCTTCGCGACCTTGGGCGGCTGCCCGGCGGCCAATGTGCCGGTCGGCTTCGACGATAGAGGGCGGCCGATGGGCATGCAGCTGATCGGCCGGCCACGCGGCGACCTTGCCGTGCTCAAGGCGGCGGCCGCCTATGAGGCAACACTGCCCTGGCCGGCCGGCGCCTGAATCGCACGCGTTGGCGTGCCGCGGCGCTTCGCGCACCGGCTTGCATCGCTATCGCCGCCATGCATTGATTATCCTCAGCCGCGCCGCCTCGGCGGTATTCCTGGGGAAAAAGCATGTCGCTCGAACTCTACGCCGCCTATGTCCTCGCTTGCATCGTCATTATCCTGGTGCCCGGTCCGACGGTCACGCTGATCATTGCCAACAGCATCCGCCATGGCTCGCGCGCCGGCCTCGCCAACGTCGCCGGCACGCAGGCCGGGCTTGCCGTGATGATCGCCATCGTCGGCATCGGCCTCAACACGCTGATCGCAGGCATGGGCCACTGGTTCGAATGGGTACGGCTGATCGGTGCCGCCTATCTGATCTGGATGGGTGTGCAGATGTTCCGTTCCAAGGGCACGTTGAATGCCGATGGAACAGCGAGAAAGCCGCGCGGCGGCTTCTTCCTGCAGGGCCTGCTGGTGGCGCTGAGCAACCCCAAGACGCTGATTTTCTTCGGCGCCTTCTTTCCGCAGTTCATTTCGCCGCAAGGCAACTACTCGCTGCAGATCGCCGTCATGGGTCTGACCGCCATGATCTTCGCCGCCTTCTCGGATTCGACTTACGCGCTGGCCGCTGGCCGCGCCGGGCGCCTGCTGTCGGCCGGCCGCATCAAACTCCTGTCGAGGATCAGCGGCAGCTTCATGGTCGGCGGCGGCCTGTGGCTGGCGTTTTCGCGGTCGAAGTAAAGGCGGCCGAGCCGGCGCCGCAAGGAGTTGCAGCACCCTGGAATGGCAACAGATTGAAAGTGTGCTGTCCCACCACCACATGAATCTGGCTTGAGGGATTCATGTCTGTCTTTTGGACTTGGGATGGTTTGAAGAGGAACGCGCCTGGCGTGATCCTCTTTATTGGTGCGTTTGCGGTTATGATCATGTTGGCGGCAAACAAATGGATCAACGACGCCAGCCCGATCCGATCGGTCGACACAGTCGAGGCAAACGTCGAAAGTGTCCGGTTGGACCATGGCCGCGGCATATATCTGGTTTCTATCGAGAACGGTTCGTCTGTCCTTATCGATGACGATCACCCGCATCTGATCGGCTCGCGCACAAACATCGAACGCGTCACGCGCGACAATGGCTTCGTCTTCTACCGATTCGTGAATTGAATCATGGCAACAGTATCTTCTCTCAGAAACCGCCTGCTTCTGTTTCAGGCAGAATACCGAGACGCAGTCATTGGTGTCGTATTCTTCTGCGCACTGCCCCTGGCGGCGCTGATCCCGATTGCGATGAACCAGGACAATCCGGTTGTGGCAACTCAGAGTGTGATGGGCACTATCGAGTATGTGAGGTTAATGCCCATCAATCCGAAGATGGCTGCCGGGCGCGGGCTGTATTACACATACGATGTCCGCCTTGATGGCAACAACGCGGTGACATCATCGATGATGAAGTGGGGATGCCGCACCTTGTCGGTTCGGTCATCCCCATCGAGCGGCAACATCATAAGCGCGGCGGAGACACCTATCGGTTTCTCAATGAGTGAAGACGCGTGCTCACAAGTTCAGTTCTGTTCTGACGGTCAGTTAAGCCGCCCCAGCCTCTCCACTAGCAAGGCGAAAAACGCATCATGGTCGATGTCGCGCATCACCATGGCGTTCTTCGGCCGTTTGGTGACGCCCCACCAGTCGATCACGGTCATGCCCATGGTCAGTTCCGAGGCGGTTTCCACGCTGACGTTGCAGTTGCGGCCCTTGAACAGGTCCGGCTTCAACAGATAGGCGATGACGCAAGGATCGTGCAGCGGGCCACCGTCGGTGCCGTATTTCTCTTCATCGAAGCGCTCGAAGAACTCCAGCATCTCCGCAGTGGCGGTGCCGACCCTGGTGCCCAGCGCGCGGAAGGCCTGCGTGCGCTTGGCGGTGGTCAGCGCCTTGTGGGTGACGTCGAGAGGCATCATGACGATCGGAATGCCGGATTTGAGCACGACATCTGCGGCCTGCGGGTCGACATAGATGTTGAATTCGGCGGTCGGGGTGACATTGCCGCCTTCGAAGAAGCCGCCGCCCATCAGCACGATTTCCTTGATGCGCGGTGCGATGCGCGGCTCGCGGATCAGCGCCAGCGCAATGTTGGTGAGCGGGCCGAGCGCGCAAAGCGTGATCGTGCCGCTTTCTTCGCTCATCAGCGTCTGGACGATGAAATCGACCGCGTACTGGTCCTGCAGCTTCATCGTCGGTTCGGGCAATTGCGGACCGTTGAGGCCGGTCTTGCCATGCACTTCCTCGGCGGTGACCAGTTCGCGCGTCAGGGGCCGGATGGCACCGGCATAGACCTTGATGTCCGGGCGGCCGGCCAGCTCGCAGATCTTGCGGGCATTCTTTTCGGTAAGCTTCAGCGGCACGTTGCCGGCAACGGCTGATATGCCGACGATCTCCAGTTCGGAGCTGCCGAGCGCCAGCAATATGGCGACGGCATCATCCTGGCCGGGATCCGTGTCGATGATGATCTTGCGTGACTGGGGCATTTCAATTCCTTGTTTGGCGAGGTCGTGGACTTGCATCGATCCGATCGGAACATCCAAATGACGCCGAAGCGGCCGCGAGCTGCCAGGCCGAACCGCTCGACCGGGGAAGACAATCCCGACCCGCGCGCTTTTCCTTGCATCTGCTCGCCGTTTCAAGCGCCATGTCTGTCATTCCTGTGAGTCCACGGCCTGGTCTTTTTGGGCGGGTCTGTTGACGGCTTGAACTTGGTCGCGGGGCGGACCATATCAAGGCCATCGGGAAAAATGCCATCTGGGTTTTTCCACTTTATGTCGCTCTTGAGAGGACAGTGTAACATGAGCCGAATGACGCCCTTTTCCAGCCCGCTTCTGCTTGGTTTCGACGCCATGGAAAAGACCCTGGAACGCCTGGCGAAGTCCGGTGACAGCTACCCTCCCTACAACATCGAACGCCTCAGCGGCGCCGACGGCAAAACCGAAAGGTTGCGCATCACATTGGCGGTCGCCGGTTTCGCCGAAAGCGATCTCGATGTCACCACGGAGGAAAACCAGTTGGTCGTGCGCGGCCGTCAGACCGACGACACCGAGCGCGAATTTCTTCATCGCGGCATCGCCGCGCGCCAGTTCCAGCGCTGTTTCGTGCTGGCCGACGGCATGCGGGTGATCGCAGCGGAGTTGAAGAACGGCCTTTTGGCGATCGACCTCGATCGGCCGGAGTCCGAACGGCTGGTACGGAAAATAAACATATCGGTGAAAGACTGATCTTTACCGATGGCTCTCATGCGGGATGGCCTTGAGCGGCGTCCTCGCGCCAAGGAGGCTTTGAAATGACCAGAACTGAAACTATCACCATGACCAATGGCGAATTCGCTCATCTCGGCGAGGGCTCGGTCGCTTATCTCAGAAAGGTCTCGAGCGACGAATTGCTCGGCCGTTTCCCCAATCTCGGCGAAATCGCTCCCGGCATGGAACTGTGGGCGCTGTTTGCCGCCAATGGCCAGCCGATCCTGCTTTCCGACGCGCGTGACCGCGCACTGGCCGGTGCCATGGAAAACGACCTGACCACGGTCGCCATCCACTAAGGCCCAGCGCGCCGCCCTGTTAGGCGCGACCAGCAGGCTCAAACGCATAGGGCCGCCCGTGGCGGCCCTTGAATGTCGTCTCACCAGAAAAATCAGGCCGCGTGCGAGGCCTGGGTGTCCGATAAAAGCGCGTGGATAGCCGCGGCGTCGCGCGTACCCCTGATCTTGGCCACCGTGTCGGCGTCACGCAGCACTCGAGCGATGCGCGACAGTGCCTTGAGGTGATCGGCGCCCGCCCCTTCCGGCGCCAGCAGCAGAAACACCAGATCGACGGGCTGATCGTCCAGCGATTCGAAATCGACAGGCGTCTCCAGCCGGGCGAAAACACCTGCGATGCGCTTCACGCCGGCCAGCTTGCCGTGCGGGATGGCGATGCCGTTGCCGACGCCGGTCGAACCCAGCCGCTCACGCTGCAGGATGGTGTCGAACACCTCCCGCTCCGGAATGCCGGAAATCGCCGCCGCCCGTTCGGACAGCAATTGCAGCAGCTGCTTCTTGGAGTTCGCCTTCAACGCCGGCAATATCGCCGGAACGTTGATAAGATCGCTCAGATCCATGCTTGAAAATCCCTTGTTCGCCTGCCGTCACCAGTCCTCACCCCTCGTGCGGCCGGCTCTTATCCCAGTGCGACCTCGTCGTCACCGTGCGACCCTTGTCGTCACCGTGCGACCGTTGTCGTCACGCTTGTGCGACCTTGGTCGTCGACGGGTCGATCCAACCGATATTTCCATCGGGTCGGCGATAGACGATGTTGAGATGGTCGGTTCCCGCGTTGCGGAAGACGAAGACCGGGCTGTCCTTGGTGTCGAGCTCGATGACCGCCGACGCCACCGACATGGTCTTCAGCGTCATGGTTGATTCGGCGACGATGGCCGGCGCGAAATTCTCCGGAATGTCCTCGTCGTCATCGGCAAGCGGCGCCATCACCGTGTAGGCTATGTCGGTTGGCTGGCCGTTGGCGGCGCCCGAATTGTGCGATTTCAGCCGGCGCTTGTAGCGCCTCAGGCGGGTTTCCAGACGGTCCGCCGCCGCCTCGAAGGCAAGCGTCGGATCCTGGGCATCGCCGGTGGCCTGCAGCGAAGCGCCGGAATCCAGCCGGATCATGCAATCCGCCGAATAGCGCGAGCCCGATTTGATGACCGTGACATGTCCGGCAAAGCCGCGATCGAAATATTTGCCGATCGCTTCGCCGACACGATCGTTGATGCGTGTCCGAAACGCATCGCCGATGTCCATGTGTTTTCCCGATATGCGCAGATTCATCTGAAAACTGACCTTCCTTGCTCAGGCTTCAAACTGGCCCGAGTTTATACTCGTGATCCGTGCGCACAAGCTTTGCGGCGTCACTTGCGCCGATTTTAAATCCAGACTTTCCGGTTGATCACAAGCCGCCCTTTGACCGTCCCGAGGCCAACGTCGTGACGGACCATCCGCATGCGGGCATCTAGCCCGTCTCATGCGGGCGGGCTTCTAGCCAGTTCACCGCGGCTTGTCAATGAAGTGCTGGCTTGTGGAAAATCGACCCGCCTCAGCGCCCGGCGCTGGCCATCGCACGTTTCTCGCGCCGGCGCTGCACCGAGGAGGGGATATTCATGCCTTCCCGGTACTTGGCGACCGTACGCCTTGCAATGTCGACGCCACTTTCGCGCAACATGTCGACGATTGCATCGTCGGAAAGCACGTCGACGGGCTTCTCCTCGTCGATCAACTGCTTGATGCGGTCACGCACGGCTTCCGAGGAGTGCGCATCGCCGCCGCCCGATGCGGCGATCGAGGCGGTGAAGAAATAGCGAAGCTCGAACACGCCGCGCGGCGTCAGCATGTATTTATTGGCTGTGACCCGGCTGACGGTCGATTCGTGCATGCCGATGGCGTCGGCCACCGTGCGCAGATTGAGCGGCTTCAGCTGCCGCACGCCATGGACGAGGAAGGCGTCCTGCTGGCGAACGATTTCCGAAGCGACCTTGAGGATGGTCTTTGCCCGCTGGTCGAGGCTGCGCGTCAGCCAGTTGGCGTTCTGCAGGCATTCGGCCAGAAAATCCTTTTCCGCCTGGTTCTTGGCCTGCGGAGAGACCTGGGCGAAATAGATATGGTCGACCAACACCCGCGGCAGCGTTTCGGCATTGAGTTCGACCGTCCAGCTGCCGTCATTGGCCGCGCGCACCTCGACATCGGCGACGATCGCGTCGCTGGCGCCGCCCGAAAACGCCATGCCCGGCCGGGGATCGAGCGCCCGGATTTCGGCCAGCATGTCGAGCAGATCCTCCTCGTCGACACCGCAGATCCGTTTCAATGCGTGAAAATCGCGCCGTGCCAGGAGTTCGAGATTGGCGACCAGCGCCTTCATCGCCGGATCGAGCCGGCTCCGCACGGCAAGCTGCAGCGACAGGCATTCGGCCAGGTCGCGGGCAAACAGGCCGGCCGGCTCGAAGGTCTGACACACCGCCAGCACCTTCGCCACGGCGGCGGCATCCGCACCGAGACGAGCGGCGATCTCGGCCAGATCGGCACGCAGGTAGCCGGTCTCGTCAAGGCCGTCGGCGAGGTCGGCGGCGATCAGACGTGCAGCCGGATCGGCGAAGGCTAGCGCCACCTGTTCACCGACATGGTCGCGCAGCGTGATCGCAGCAGTCGCCATATCGCCGGCGTCAAACCACTCGGATGAGGAACCCGCGCCATTGCCGGAAGCCGATTTCCATTGCGCCGTCAGGTCGGGACCGAGCCGCTCGCTGGTGCCCGGGTCGTCGGGAAACAGGTTTTCCAGCGACGTGTCGAGCTTGTCCGAGATCGCCTCCGCGCTCCACTGCGTCTCGTTTTCGAACCAGTCGCCTTCGGGGGCGGCTTGCGGCTCCGCCTCGATCTTCTGCGCCTGGTCGCTGGCGGCATCGTCCTGCGGCTCGGCGCGCTCCAGCAGCGGATTGCGCTCGATTTCCTCGTCGATGAAATGCTCGAGTTCGACATGGGTGAACTGCAGCAGCCGAATCGACTGCATCAGTTGCGGCGTCATCACCAGCGACTGCGATTGTCGTAGCTGTAGTTTGGCCGCCAACGCCATGGTTCGGTTTCAAACGCCTCGTCTACGCATCCGGACTTCCGGAAAGGAATTTTGCAGCCGGCCATAGAAACTGGCCCGGCTTTTGCTTGTCAAGGCAATTGGTAGCAAAACTCGCTTACCGGAGCGTTATCTCGGAGCAAAATCGACGAAAAAGCGCCGCGCGAACCGCAAAAATCGTGTCAGGAAACAAATTTCACGCTCAGAGGGTGAAACCCTCGCCGAGGTAAAGTCGCCGCACATCCGGGTTTGCCACCACTTCGTCGGCCCTTCCATGGGTCAGCACCTGGCCGGCATGGATGATGTAGGCGCGGTCGATGAGGCCGAGCGTTTCGCGCACATTGTGATCGGTGATGAGGACGCCGATGCCGCGCGCCGTCAGGTGGCGCACCAGTTGCTGGATATCCGCGACGGCGATCGGATCGATGCCGGCGAAAGGCTCGTCGAGCAGCATGTAGGCCGGACGCGTCGCCAGCGCTCGCGCGATTTCCAAGCGTCGCCGCTCGCCGCCCGAAAGCGACATGGATGGCGCCTTGCGCAGATGGCTGATGTGGAATTCCTCGAGCAGTTCGTCGAGATTGCGCTCGCGCACCTTGCGGTCCTTTTCGACCACTTCCAGCACGGCGCGGATATTCTGCTCGACATTGAGGCCGCGGAAGATCGATGCTTCCTGCGGCAGATAGCCGATGCCGAGGCGTGCGCGACGGTACATCGGCATCGACGTGACATCGAAGCCGTCGATCTCGATCGTGCCTTCATCCACCGGCACCAGGCCGGTAACCATATAGAAACAGGTCGTTTTGCCGGCGCCGTTGGGGCCGAGCAGTCCAACGGCCTCTCCGGCGCGCACGCCGATGGTAACGCCGCTGACGACCTTGCGGCCCTTGTAGCTCTTGGTCAGCCCCTTGGCGATCAGGGTTCCCTTGAACTTTCCCGCATCGACGGTCACCGTGGCCGGCGCCGAAAGCTTGCCGGCGGCCCGTCCCGGAAGACGCGCCGTCAGCGACGACAGGCTGGCCATCAGGGGTTCGTCGCTCCCGATTTCGGCGGCGGCGTGATCGACATCTGGACACGTTGCCCAGCGCATGGATCCACCTGAGCCAGCCCGCTTTTCATCTGCACGGTAAGCTTGCAGCCCACCAGAACGTTGTCGTTTTGCGACAGAACGACCTTTTTGCCCGAAAGCACCAGCACCTGGCTCTTCATATCGAAACTGCCTTGATCGCCGGTCGCGATCTGCGCATCCGACTTGATATAGACCTTGTCGGAGATCTCCAGGTGGTCGATGTTGGCCGAGCCCGTCATCGCAGCACCCGCGGCCTCCGTGCCCTTGGCAGCGGCGTTGGGGTCCTTGACGTAGTAGACCGTCATCTTGCCGGCCTTCATCAATGTCGGCCCCTGGACGACGCTGACATTGCCCGTGAAGATGGCGACACTGTCGGCCTGGCGGACTTCCAGCTTGTCGCTCTCGATCTGGATCGGCTTGTCGCCGGACAGTTTGAGGCCTGATTGACTGGTCGTCTGCGCCCATGACGGCACGAGTCCGAGCAGCAGCAACGCTGAAGTTGCAGCCGCGAGCCGCGTCGAACTACTGAGCCGCATTGGTTTCTCCGCTGTTTCCCTGTGCCGCCTTCAGGGCGGCGGAATCGATGTTGACGCGCACTTTGTTCTCGAAAACCAGAATCTTGCCATTGTCCTGGACCGACATCGTATCCGCCGTGATCCGCGACCCGCCACGGCTGACATCGACGGGATCTCCTGTCTTCATAGTGCCTTTGCCCATGTCGAGGAAGACCGATTTGAACTTGGCCTGCATGCCGTCGGTCGTGGTGATCGTCACGTCACTGGTCAGGTTCATCGTATTGCCGTCGCGATCGTAGGTGCCGTGCGAGGCCTTGACCGCCGCCACATTGTCGGACGCGATCGGCACCTTGGCGTCGATGCCTTCCAGCTCGATGATACCTTGCGTGCTGACATCCTGAATGGCACGCAGCGCCGTCATCGAATAAGGCTGCTTCTGCTTGGTGAAACCGTTGAGCTTGGGATTGGCCATCACCAGCTTGCCGTTGGAAAAGGCAGTGCCTTCCGCCTGAATCTTCACCGAGACGGGTGCGGCGAGATAGGAGTAGACCGGGAAAGCGACCGCTATCAGTGCTGCGGCCACCGGCACGGCAAATTTGAGAACGCGCACGCGGCGCGAATGACGCTGTGCACGGTCGAAAGCATCGCCGCGCGTCCGGCCGTCCGCCGGGGGAGCCAACACCGCCTCGGCGTCGGTCGGTTCAATCGGTCGCGCTAACATTCACTGCTTTCTTCTAACCCTGCCCGCCCTTGGGCACCGCCTATAGGTGGGACGCCGGCGCTTTCAAGCAAGCACAAGCCCACGAAAACTGCAAAAATGTGACAGCCGCCTTTGTACAGACGAAAACGAAGTCCGCACAACTGCGTGTTCTCCATAGCAGAAACAGACACGCGGCGTAAAATTTATCAGCCATCGGTCTCGTCGCCCGACCTGGTGGCGATTGCACGAATATGTGAGCAGACCGACGCCTGGAGAGGGCCCGACCCGGCCCCGTCGACTGCCGACGCGGATAGCCACCTCACGTCCAGGCGCCGACTTGTCTCGCCATGCGCAAAAGAGAACTGCTTCCAGATGGGAGGATCATGGTCTAAAAGCGTCTCCTCCCGCCGACTGAAAGGCTGACCATGGCACTGAGAGCCGACGACCTGATCGACCGCCGCCGTTTGCGGCGCAAGCTGACATTCTGGCGCGTCGTCGCCATAGGCATCATAGCCCTTGGGGTGATTGCGCTTTCAACCTGGTTCTATGGCGACGATTTCGGCGGCTCGACGGTCGACCATATTGCCAAGGTCAAGATCGAAGGCACGATCACCGAGGACGAGGAACTGATCAAGCGGCTGGAAACCATCCGTCTTTCATCGAAGGTGAAAGGCGTGATCCTGTCGATCGATTCGCCTGGCGGCACCACCGTTGGCGGTGAATCGATCTATGAAGAAGTGCGCAAGCTGGCCGCCGACAAGCCGGTGGTGGCGGAAGTCGGCACGCTCGCCGCATCGGCGGGCTATATGATCGCCAGTGCCGCAGATCACATCGTTGCCCGCAAGACCTCGATCGTCGGCTCGATCGGCGTGCTGATCCAGTATCCCGACGTCAGCGGCCTGATGGACAAACTCGGCGTCAAGCTGGAGGAGGTGAAATCCTCGCCGCTGAAAGCCGCGCCCTCTCCCTTCAAGCCGACCAATGACGACGAGCGCGCCATGGTTCGCAAGCTCATCCTCGACAGTTACAACTGGTTCGTCGACATCGTCGCCGAACGCCGCAAGATGAGCCGCGAACAAGCGCTGGTGCTTGCCGACGGCTCGATATTCACCGGTCGCCAGGGCGTTGCCAACGGGCTGATCGACGCCGTCGGTGGCGAGACCGTGGCGGTCGACTGGCTGGCGACCAAGGGCGTCGATGCCAAGCTCAAGGTCGTCGAGTGGAAGGATACCGAACGGCGCAGCGGCTTCCTGTTCTCGAAAGCGATGGCGCAAACGATCGGCAGTGCGCTCGGCCTGCCCGCCTGCAGCAGCGACGTCATCCATGAACTCGGAGCCGACCGCTTGTTTCTTGACGGTCTCGTTTCCGTCTGGCACCCTTGTGAAGCCGTTTGGGGCAAGTGAAAAAAGCAAATAAAATCATCCTCATAATTTTGACCGCACTGCTTTCACGGGGACCCGTCTCATGATCAAGTCCGAACTTGTGCAGATTATTGCCACGCGCAATCCGCATCTTTTCCTGCGCGACGTCGAAAACATCGTCGGCGCGATCTTTGATGAAATCACCGACGCCCTTGCCGAAGGCAACCGGGTCGAGTTGCGTGGCTTCGGCGCTTTTTCGGTGAAAAATCGTCCCGCGCGCACCGGACGCAATCCGCGCACCGGCGAATCCGTCGAGGTCGAGGAGAAATGGGTGCCGTTCTTCAAGACCGGCAAGGAACTGCGTGAAAGGCTGAACGGCGGCAAGTAGGCGCGACGCCAGCGCCTGACGGCCTTTCGGACAGGCCAGCTTCCGACGGAAAACATCATGTTCAATCGCTTCATCCTCATCGCGATCTTCGTGCCCCTGGCGATCATCCTGATCGCACTCGCTGTCGCCAACCGCGAACTGGTCGCCTTCACGCTGGACCCCTTCAATCCCGGCAATCCGAAGCTGACCTTGACTTTGCCGCTGTTCATCTTCCTGTTCCTGGCGCTCGCCATCGGCATGATCGTCGGCAGTCTGGCTACGTGGGTCAAACAGGGTCGCTATCGCAAGCTGGCGCGCCAGCGCGGCGTCGAAGCCGAGAACCTGCGCCAGGCGGTCAGCCGTGCGCCGGCGGTATCACAAAGCCAGGCACCGGGGTCCGCCCAAGGGGCAGCATTGCCGAAGCCGACCGCTTGAGCCGCCAATCGGCGGTTTTGTCCTCACGGAGTTTTTCATGCTGACCATTTCGGCCGCAGAGGTCGACCATGCGCTGACCTTTCCCGGACTGGTCGAGACGCTGCGCATGGCGTTTCGCGACGGTGCGGTGCAGCCGGTCAGGCATCATCATACGATCGAGCGGCCCGATGGTGCCGCCTCCACACTGCTTTTGATGCCGGCCTGGACCGATCTCAACGCGGCCGGCACGTCGGCCGGCGGTCACGTCGGCGTCAAGATCGTCACCGTGTCGCCCGACAACAATGCCATCGGCAAGCCCGCGGTGATGGGGCTCTATCTTCTGCTCAACGGCGCCACCGGCGAACCCGAGGCCCTGATCGACGGCCAGCGGCTGACACAATGGCGCACCGCCTGTGCTTCGGCGCTCGCGGCCTCCTATCTCGCCCGCGACGATGCCTCGCGGCTGCTTGTGGTCGGCGCCGGCGCGCTGTCGCCCTTCCTCGCCAAGGCGCACTCGGCCGTGCGGCCCATCAAGACCATCCGCATCTGGAACCGCACCCCGGCCAATGCCGAGAAAGTCGCGGCCGATCTGTGCGCCCAGGGCTTCGCGGCCAGCGCGGCAAGCGATCTCGATACGGAGCTTGGGCAGGCCGACATCGTCTCCTCGGCGACGATCACGACCACGCCGTTGATCAAGGGCGCATTGTTGCGGCCGGGAACCCATGTCGACCTGGTCGGCGGCTTTACGCCGACGATGCGCGAGAGCGATGACGATGCGATCAGGCTTGCCCGCGTCTATGTCGACACCCGCGCCGGCGCCACCAAGGAAGCCGGCGACATCGTCCAACCGCTGGCCTCCGGCGTGCTGAAACCGGAAGCCATCGTCGCCGATCTGCACGAATTGGCGCGCGGCCGGAAGAAGGGCCGCGAGAGCGCCGGTGAGATCACGCTGTTCAAGTCGGTCGGAGCGGCGCTCGAGGATCTTGCCGCCGGCGTTGCCGTCTACAAGGCGCTCACGGCCTAGTTTACCGTTGCACCCATTTCGGCGCCCATCGCCTCGGCGATCACACGAAAATCGTGATCCCCGATTTCAAAAAGGCCAAAGCGAAGCTGATAACCCCAGTTCGACTTGGCCACGGTGAAGTCCAGCCTGTCGAGCAGCGGCTTGATCGGCGCTTCCTCGGCCTTGGCCCATGCCACATCGCGGCGGAACGGCGTGAAGCCGGCGCCCATATCGCCCTGATAAGGCTCGCCTTCCCGCACGATGCCTATCGCCGTGAAAGCCTGCAGGCCGTCTTTGTCGCCCAAAACAGTGGTCGGCGAATAGTAGACGACGCCATCACCCGGCTTGACGCGACGCAGCGGTGCCGCCTTGCCGTGGTTGACCTGCATGAAGCCGGCTGTGCGACCACGCCGGACATGCTCGGCCGACGCCACCGCTATCCAATACGCGCTCATTTCTGTTCCCCATTGGCCTGTTCCCCGTCGGACAGCCAGTAGACGCGCAGGCGATGATTGTCGGGATCGAGCGCGACAAAAGTGCGGCCGAAATCCATGTCGGTCGGCGTCTGCAGGATCTTCAGCCCGCGCCCGGACCAGTCGGCATGGGCGGCATCGACCGCATCGGGCGTATCCAGCGCAAACACGATTTCGGCGCCACCGCCTGACGTGGCGGCTGCCGGCTCCACCGTATGGCGCGACCACAGGCCGAGCTTGAAGCCGGCATCGAGCACGAACAGCACGAAGGTCGGCGAACTTTCGACCGGCTCACGACCGAGCAGCGCGCTGTAGAAGGCACCGCTCTGCTGCGGCTGGTCGACATAGAGGATGACGAAATTCGGGGTGACCATATCTGCTCTCCAAGGTTCGGTGTTTCGACTTGGCGAACATAAGATAGGCTACTGTCAGAATATGGCAGCAGTCATCGCGAACCACGCGGCTTGTCGAGCGTCGTTCGCCATTCCTTGAGCAGCGCCTGGCGACGACGCGGATAGCGCGTGTCCATTGCTTGGAGTTCGGCGATGCGATCGGCGCGAAAATGCCGGAAATCCTGCCGCATCTCGCACCACGCCACCACCACCCGCACCTTGTCGAAGAAGCCCAG
>NZ_RZPW01000290.1:0-7239 GCF_003998455.1 Mesorhizobium sp. M7A.F.Ca.CA.001.08.2.1
GTGTGGAGCCGCGCCGTGTAGGCATCGATGGCGACGACGGTGGCCGGATGGGAGGACTGGCCATCGGGCGAGCCGGTCACCGCAGCAATTTGCACCGCCTGGACTGCCATGTTTTTTCCTATCGCTTTGCCGTAGCGAACGGCAGCGTCCGCCGCCACGCGCCCAACCGGCTGTCGCGCGCCTCATCGGGATGCTCGATATTCCACATGCGGTGATGCGCGAAATACCACGATGCCACGAGCACGAACATCTCCGAGACGGCGGAACCCAACAACGCCCACGGCGGAGACGCGATTGCCAGCAGGGCCGCGATCAGCGCCAGCCCGACGACCGCGCCGCCCGTGGTGATGAACGCGACGATCCGAAAATCGCCGAGTATCTCAAGCACGATGCGGGGCATGATATAGAGCATGATCGGGACAAAATTCGCGATCACGAAAAGCCCGATGAACCAGGTCGAAGCGTCCTGGAGAGCCTGGGATTTTATCATCGGCAGGACGAACATGATCGCACATCCATAAGCAAGGCCGCCGAGCCCCATGACGAGCGCCCAGATCTTGGCCTGCGTCCAGACACGGCCTGTTTCATTGTTCCGCATCAGCCTGGCGAGATCCGGCTGCGTCATGTTGACGAATGCAAGGCTGATGATGCGCAGCGGAGCAAACAGCACCAGAACCGCCGCCAGCGGTGCGTAGGCGGCTGGCCCGGCAATGCCGGCGACCAGCAGCGCCAGACATTGACCCTGGATGTTGGTGGTGGTCGCGCTGAATGCCGACCAGCGCAGTTGGGGCCAGAGCCTGACATAGCGTCGGCGCGTCGGCATGCGGAAGCTGATGCGAAGCGAGCGCCGAGCCAGGCGGACCAGGACGAAAATGCCGAACACATTTGCGGCTGCAAGTGCATAGAATACGGTCTGCAGCGGGTCTTGGACCAACCAGATCGACAGCCCGGTCAGGACACAGCCGGCGACTGTAAAAGCGCCATCGCTGATGGAGACGACAACCTGCTGGCGCCGTGCGAAGAAAGCCGTGCGCATATGGCTGCGCAACGACCAGGCACCGACGAAGCAGCCGGCGGCAATTCCGCTTGGATCTCCAAGGACATGCATCAGAACAGCCGTGCCGACGGCCATCAGCAACGCCACGATCAGCGCCGCCGTTCCGAACGCCACGTCATAGGTATCGACGCCGGCGCTGTTGGTGCTCTTGCTCATCCAGATGCTGGCGGGAACAGCGGTGAGCGACCTGATATAGGACAGGCCGACCCCGCCCATCACCATGCCGATGGCGAAGAGGCCGTAGCCCTGCGCCGACAGCATGTGCAACAGCATGATGTTGAGGGCGAAATGAAAGCCGCTCTGCATCGCCTCGCCGCCGATCATCAGCACGAGGCGTCGAACCAGATGGCTCGGAAACGCTAACTTCACGGCCGTGTCTCCGCTGCGCGGGCAGCGGGCGCCCTGCCCGGCCGCGCGATGGTCGTCTTCAGCTTTTCGGCGGCGATGGCGGTGATCGCCGCGGCCGCGACCGGCTCGCTGAAGATCGCCTCATAGCGCGCGCGCCCGGCAGCGACAAACCCGCGCCAGGCCTCAGGGGCGAGGATGATCTCCTGCAATTTCGCGCCAAGAGCTACTGCGTCGCCGGGCGGAACATGCCAGCCGGTCTCCCCGTCGCTGACCACTTCCACCAGCCCGCCGATCGCCGACACAAGCGGCGGCCGGCCATAAGCCATCGCCTCGATGGCGACGCGGCCCAGCGATTCCGGACGCCGCGACGGCACGGTGACGATGTCGGCCCAGCGATAATGCTCCGAGGGATCGGGAATGAAAGGCAGGACTCCGACGCGCCCGGCAAGCCCCATGGTTTCGACCAGTTCGGCAAGCGCACGCTCGCGCTCGGTGCTTTCGAAGGCGCCGCCGACCAGCCTGACCTCGACCCTCGCCTGGAGTTCTGCCGGCATCGAGGCGATCGCCTCCAGCAGGACCTCCTGCCCCTTGATCCGGTTGATGCGGCCGAGCAGCAGCACCCGCAATGGGCGCTTGCCGTCATACGTCATTGGTTCGACCGCCGCCGGCCCGGCAACGCCGTTGTAGACGACATATGCGCGCGCCGCCTTGGGATCGCCAAACGCGGCGCGTGTCGCGCGCGAATTGAAGATCAGATCCGCATGGCTCCAGCGCATCAGGCCAACAAGTACCCTGCGCATGGCGCCTTCGGGGATTTCGTGGATGTGCAGGACGGCCTTGTAAGGCAGCAAGCGCGCGGCCAGCGCATAGTCGGCAACGATCGAGGTGTTGACATAGACGAGGTCGCAGGCCTTGAGGCGCCGCCACGCCCTGAACACGGCAACCGGCAATCGCGCCATCTCGACTGTCGCAAGGCGCGCAATGGCCTGGCGCCTCAGCACCCAGAGCGGTTCGAAGACGATCCGGCTGGCATGCGCTTCCAGGATCTGGACGATCGGCCCGCTGCGCGGCAAGACCACCTCGATGTCGGCCGACGGAAACACGGCGCGCAGCGCAGCCACGCTCTCCGCGAAGCTGCGGTCAGAACCATAGAGTTCATAACCCTGATGAACGCAGGCAATCCGCATCTTTGTTTCCCGCCGGGTGCTGCAACCATCGCGCTGGGCGATTGTGGCAGAACCCCGTCCGCAAGAATCATGCCTGGTTCGATATGTCCGACTATCGGTTCGATATGTCCGACTGCCGGCCGTACGCCCCTGGCATTGCTTCGTTTCGATACAGCTACGCACAGAAGGGTTGACCGAGAATGAAACAACCACCGGGTTCAACACCGTTTTTTTACAACCCCGCGCCATGATCCCCTCCCAGGATACCGAAATCGGAAGATGGCACGAAAGTTGCGGTCTGCTCATTATAAATTAAGCAATATCTAATATATGAGATGTGTGAAAGTGCCGCCGGCCATGAAACCAGAAAAGCCCGCCATTCTAATCCTGGGGACCCGCGGCATACCCGCGGCCCATGGCGGCTTTGAAACCTTTGCCGAAAAACTGGCGCTGTTTCTTGTCGGGCGCGGCTGGAAGGTCGGCGTCTATTGCCAGGATGAGGTCGAGCGGATCGACCAGCGGGTGCGCAGCGAAACCTGGCGCGGCATCGAGCTCATTCACATCCAGGTCGCCTCCAAGGGACCGCGCGCGACCCTGGAATTCGACTGGCAATGCGCCTGCGATGCTGCCAGGCGACAGGGCGTTTGCCTGGTGCTCGGCTATAATGGCGCGGTCTTCCTGACCTGGCTCAGGCTGAAGCGGCGCAAGATCTTCACCAACATGGACGGCATCGAGTGGCGTCGCCCCAAATGGGGGATGGCGGCGCGAACCTGGTTCTGGCTCAACGAATGGATCGGCGCTTGGGCCTCGCATCGGCTGGTCGCCGATCATCCCGCCATCGCCGATCACCTGGCGACGCGCCGGCCGCGCAGCGCCATCGCCACCATCGCCTATGGCGCCGATCCGGTGGCATCAGCGCCCGAGGCGCCGGTCCGGGCGCTCGGCCTCGAGCCCGGGCGTTATCTCATCTCGATCGCGCGCATCGAACCCGACAACAACATCCTGCCGATTGTCGAAGCCTTTTGCTCCACCAAGCGCGACATGAAGCTGGTGGTGCTGGGAACGCTGTCCGACGACATCCCCTACCATGCCGCCATCCGCAAGGCGGCGAACGGCTCGGTGGTCCTGCCGGGCGCCATTTACGACCAGGCAACGGTGAAGGCCCTGCGCTTCCACGCCCGCGCCTATCTGCACGGCCACACGGTGGGCGGCACCAACCCGTCGCTGGTCGAGGCGCTGGCGGCCGGCAACATGGTGATCGCGCATGACAATCCCTACAACAGGTGGACCGCAGGGGCTGCGGCGATCTACTTCACCGACAAGAACAATTGCGCCGAGCGGATGCAGCAGGCGCTGGACGATGATGCCCTGGTCAAGGCCTGCGGCGTTGCCGCGAGGGCGCGGGCCCGCGAAGCCTTTCGCTGGGACGATGTCCTGCTCGCCTATGAAAACGAGGCCTATCATCTGCTCGGCATGACCGCCGCCAAGACCACTGCGATGGATCACGCATCGCCAGGAACCGTATGATAGGCTGGTCGCGCCGGCGGGTGCTGCGGACCGCGCTGTCCACTGCAGCGGCTCTCGGCTCGCTCCCGGTCGCACCAATCGCTCGCGCCGCCGCCCAGACGCGGTTTCGGCGCGGCGTCAACGCCTGGCCCTGGTTCTCGCTGACGCGTGAATTTCCCGCACCCCGCACCGACTACGGCTGGCCGCCCTTCCAGTCGCAACGGCCGGTGCCGACCCCAGACGACCTGCGTCGGTTGCGCGAGACCGGGCTCGATTTCATCCGCTTGCCCGTCGATCCCGGCCCTTTCCTGGCCGCCGACGCCAAGACGCGCAGTCAGTTGCTGGACATGCTGGACGCCGCCGTCACCGCCACCCTCGACGCCGATCTTGGCATCATCGTCAACATCCAGGCCAACGCTGCCACCCATTACTGGAACCCCGACCGCATGGTCTCCAGCACCGCCGCACCCGCTTTCGATCTCTATCGCGGGCTGGTCGGCGAGCTTGCCGGCAGGCTGGCGCGGTTCCAGCCCGGCAGGGTGGCGCTCGAGCCGGTCAACGAACCGGCGCAGGCCTGCGCGTCGAACGTCTGGTTGCAAATCCAGCTCGCGCTTCTGACTGCGGCAAGGGCATCGGCAGCGACCCTGCCGTTGGTCGTCACCGGAGGCTGCGGCTCGATGGTGAGCGGACTGACCGCGCTCGATCCGGGCCCGCTGTCGCCCTTCGAGCCGATCCTGTTCACCTTCCACTTCTATGAGCCCTATCTGTTCAGCCATCAGGGCGCGCCCTGGGTGCGCGAGCCGGTCTATCGGTCGCTCAACAATGTGCCGTGGCCGGCATCCGCCGGCTCGCTGCAACAGACGCTGGCATCGGTCAGGGCGCGCATGGCGCAGGACACCGAAACCCCTGAAGACGCCAAGCAAGCAGCCTATGCCGAGACCGAGCGTGTGCTGAAAGTCTATTTCGACGCCCAGCCCGACCGCTGGTTTGTCGACAAATATCTTCGCCAGGTCCGCGATTGGGCCGACGGTCATGGCCTGGCGTCGGAACGCATCATCATGGGTGAGTTCGGCGCGCTGCGCACCGACGCCCGCTATGTCGCCGCGCCCAACCCGGATCGCGGGCGCTACATCGCCGATGTGAGGCGGAGCGCCGAGGAACTCGGCTTCGCCTGGGCACTGTGGGATCTCTTCGATGGCATGGGCATGATGGACGACACCACCCGGGCGCTGGATCCCGATATCATCGCGGCGCTTGGCCTGACCATGCCGGCGGACTGACCGGCCTGAACGCTGCCCGCGCCGGCCGATAGAGCACCAATGCCAGCACCACGAACTTGGTCAGCAGCGTCGTCTTCGACGCGACGCTTTCCGAAGTGTTGATCAGGATGACCCAGCCCAGCATCGGCAGCCAGATGCCGGGATGGCAGCGGCGCGCCACCTCGAACAGGAACAGCACGAAGCCGAACGTCAGCAAAAGCGTGAAGAAGGCGCCCTGATAAAGGACCGTGCGGATGATCGGGTTCTCGATGCCCTGTTCGAGACCGTTGATGCGGCGCAGGCTGTCGATCAGGTCGACATCCGGCCCCACGATCAGATCGCGCAATTCCAGGTGCTTGAAGAGCTCGAACATCTCGACGCGGGCATTGGCGCTGCCGCTGTCCGACACGAAGCGCTCCAGCAGCGCGTCGAAAAAGCCCAGATATGCCGCCACGATGATGACGACCGGCAGCAGGGCGGCGAGCATGAAGCCGAGCGCCGCACCCAGGAGATTGACGCGGCCCTGGCGCAATTTGGTGATGCCCTGAAAAAGCAGGTAGCAGCCGCCGAGCACCACCGTCGTCACCATCGCCGTGCGGCCGCCGAAGGCGACGAGTGCCGCGCATTGCAAGCCGATCAACCCTATCCGCACAGGCATCGACAGGGATCTGGCACCGGAGAGCAGCGCAAGCACATAGATCGACGTCACCATGGCATTGGCAAGCGGATGCCCCTGCAGCGCGCTCGAGCGCAGATCGGTGGTAAACGCCACGCCGTCGAGGCGATAGGGGAAGATAAGCGTTTTGGTGGCGAACTCGAAAAGGGCAAGCAAGGCATTCGCTGTCATGACCACGTGGACGACGGTCTGCAGCCCGGCGAAGGTCCGTTCGTCGTCCTCGCTGAGCATCAGCACGAGAAGTGCCGCAGCCACGAACGTATCGATCATGCCGGCCATACCGGGCCGCTGCCTGGCGATGACGACGACCAGAAGCACGATCGATATGGCGGCCATCAGCGCGCTGGCCGGCCGCCTGTCGGCGAGATGGACGATATGGCCGACCGGATTGCCTGATGCGCAGGAGCGCCAGGCAAGCAGCAGGACGATGAGATAGGTGGACGGGTGGATCTTGGTCGCCGGGTTGCCGAACAGGCCATCATAATTGTAGCCGACCAGCCACAGCATGCCCCCCGAGATGCTGAACAGCACCGCTACCGCCGCGATCAATCCGAAGCGCGTCAGCGCATCGACCGAGGTGCCGGAGATGGGCGTGCCTGCGCGGGGTGCGGCAGCACCATGGTTCGAAGCGCTTGCGCTCCAACTGGCCGCCATATCAGGCGGCCTCGTCGACCAGCAAGGCGGCTGTCGGCAGGCGCCCCATCACGGAGACCGCCTGCGAAGTCGTCGTGACGTCGCGCATCGGGGTGGCGTTCAGCGTGGCGACGAGCACGATCTCGTCGGCCATGGCGACCAGCGGCGAGGCATTGAGATTGTCGGCCAGCGCGCCACCGTCGATGACGACGAGCTCGAAGCTCCGGCTGGCCCGCGCCAGCATCTGCTGCGCAAAATAGATGCCATGCGCTTCCTGGAAGACCGCCTTTGAGCGGCCCCTGCCCAGCACGGCAACGTTGCTGCCGGCGGCGTAATGGCTAACGGCCTCGAACGCGTACTCGCCGCGCAGAACATCGAGGATCCCCGGCTGCGGATCCTTCTGGCCGCCGCCGCCAGCATTGGCATCGATGAACAGCACACGGCTGCCCCTGGATGCCGCGGCATTGGCCAGCAGCCGCGCCACCCGGCTACGCTGCGCGCCCTCGCCCGGCGACGATGTCACCAAGATGGAAGGCACCAGCGGCCAGTCCGCCGGACGCTGGCCCGAACTGAACATGCGCCTCAGCGCAAGGC
>NZ_RZPW01000291.1:0-7205 GCF_003998455.1 Mesorhizobium sp. M7A.F.Ca.CA.001.08.2.1
CACCCAGCGTGCCGGCGGCGGCGGCAGGCACCTCCACCGTCACCTTGTCGGTCTCGAGCTCGACCAGCGGTTCATCGGCGGCGATTGTATCGCCAACCTTCTTGAACCATTTGCCGACGGTCGCTTCAGTGACGGATTCGCCGAGAGTGGGAACGCGGATTTCGGTAGCCATTGTGCCTGTCCGTTTTCTTTCGGTTCTGTTGTTCGCCCAGATCTTCTCTATTCACCAAGCGCGTCTTCGAGCAAGGCGGCGAGCTGGGCGAGATGCTTCGACATCAGTCCGGTCGCCGGCGAGGCGGCGGCCGGACGGCCGGTGTAGCGCACCCGCTGATGCTTGGCGTCGATATGCGCCAGCACCCATTCCAGATACGGGTCGATGAACGACCAGGCGCCCATGTTCTTGGGCTCCTCCTGGCACCACACCATCTCGGCATTGCGGAACCGCGACAGTTCGGTGATCAGTGCCTTGGCCGGGAACGGATAAAGCTGCTCGACGCGCAGCAGATAGATGTCGTTGATGCCGCGCTTTTCGCGCTCCTCATAGAGGTCGTAATAGACCTTGCCCGAACACAGCACGACGCGGCGGATCTTGGAATCCTTGACCAGCTTGATCGCTTGTCCGGAAAGCAGCTGCGCATCGTCCCACAGCAACCGGTGGAACGAGCTTTCGCCCGAAATTTCCGGCAGCGTCGACACCGCCCGCTTGTGGCGCAGCAGCGACTTCGGCGTCATCAGAATCAGCGGCTTGCGGAAGTCGCGCTTCAGCTGCCGGCGCAATATGTGGAAGTAGTTGGCCGGCGTGGTGCAGTTGGCGACTTGCATGTTGTCTTCGGCGCAAAGCTGCAGGAAGCGTTCGAGCCGGGCCGAGGAATGTTCCGGACCCTGGCCTTCATAGCCATGCGGCAACAGGCAGACGAGGCCCGACATTCTGAGCCACTTGCGTTCGCCTGACGAGATGAACTGGTCGAACACCACCTGGGCGCCGTTGGCGAAGTCGCCGAACTGCGCTTCCCACAAGGTCAGCGCCTTGGGCTCGGCCAGGCTATAGCCGTATTCGAAGCCCAGAACCGCCTCTTCCGACAGCATCGAGTTGATGACTTCATAGCCGGCCTGAGCCGCCGACAGATTGTTGAGCGGGATGTAGCGGGTCTCGTCGCGCTGGTCGTAGAGCACGGAATGGCGCTGCGAGAAGGTGCCGCGTTCGGAATCCTGCCCCGACAGGCGGATCGGATTGCCGTCGAGCAGGATGGCGCCGAAGGCCAGCGCCTCGGCCGTCGACCAGTCGATGCCTTCGCCGGACTCGATCGCCTGGCGGCGGTTTTCGAGGAAACGGATGATCGTCTTGTGCGCCTCGAAATCCTTCGGCACCTCGGTCAGCTTCTTGCCGATTTCCTTCAGCGTCTTGACCGGCACGGCGGTCTTGCCGCGCCTTTGTTCGTCCTGGTTGTCGGCGGTGCGCAGGCCCGACCAGGCGCCGTCGAGCCAGTCAGCCTTGTTGGGCTTGTAGTGCTGGCCGACTTCCCATTCGGATTCCAGATGCGCCCGCCAGTCGGCTTTCAACTGGTCGAGCTCGGCCTGGGTGAGGTGACCCTCGGCGATCAGCCGGTCGCCATAGATCTGCACCGTCGTCTTGTGGTTGCGGATGTTGCGGTACATGATCGGCTGGGTGAAGGCCGGTTCGTCGCCCTCATTGTGGCCGAAGCGGCGATAGCAGAACATATCGACCACAACAGGCTTGAAGAACTTCATGCGAAACTCGATCGCCACCTTGGTGGCGTGCACCACGGCTTCCGGGTCGTCGCCATTGACGTGGAAGATCGGTGCTTCGATCATCTTGGCGACGTCGGACGGATAGGGCGAGGAGCGCGAAAAGCGCGGGTTGGTGGTGAAACCAATCTGGTTGTTGATGATGAAATGCAGCGTGCCAGCGACGCGGTGGCCGCGCAGGCCGGACAGGCCGAGGATCTCGGCGATCACGCCCTGACCGGCGAAGGCGGCATCGCCATGCAGCAAGAGCGGCAGCACCTTGGCGCGCTCTTCCAGCGGCACGATTTCCTCGCGGCTGCGGCCGAACAGATAATCCTGCTTGGCGCGCGCCTTGCCCATCACCACCGGATCGACGATCTCCAGATGCGAGGGATTGGCGGTCAGGGACAGATGCACCTTGTTGCCGTCGAACTCGCGGTCCGACGAGGCGCCGAGATGGTACTTGACGTCGCCCGAGCCTTCGACCTCATCGGGTGCCGCAGAGCCGCCCTTGAACTCGTGGAAGATGGCGCGGTGCGGCTTGGCCATCACCTGGGAGAGCACGTTCAGCCGGCCGCGATGCGCCATGCCGAGCACGATTTCCTTCATGCCGAGTTGGCCGCCGCGCTTGACGATCTGCTCCAGCGCCGGGATCAGCGCCTCACTGCCATCGAGGCCGAAGCGCTTGGTGCCCTTGTACTTGACGTCGATGAACTGCTCGAAGCCTTCAGCCTCGACCAGCTTCTGCAGGATCGCCTTCTTGCCGGCGGCGGTGAAGGTGATCTCCTTGTCGGCACCCTCGATGCGCGCCTGGATCCAGGCCTTTTCCTCAGGGTCGGAAATATGCATGAACTCGACGCCGAGCGTGGAGCAATAGGTGCGGGTCAGGATTTCCAGCATCTGCCGGATGCTGCCGAATTCAAGCCCCAGCACATTGTCGAGGAAGATCGGCCGGTCGTAATCGGCTTCGGTGAAGCCGTAGTTTTCCGGCGACAGCTCGTTGTAGTCCTCGAGCGGCTTGGCGATGCCGAGCGGATCGAGATTGGCGTGCAGATGGCCGCGCATGCGGTAGGCGCGGATCATCATGATGGCGCGCACCGAATCGCGCGTCGCCTGGTGCACGTCGGCGTCGGACAGGACGACGCCATTGGTGACCGCCTTGTCCTTGACCTTCTTTTCGATCGTCTTCTCGACGATGCCCCAATTGCCGTCGAGCGCCGACACCAATTCGCCATTGGCCTGCAGCGGCCAGGAGGGCTTGGCCCAGGAGGCGCCCTTGGCGTTCCTGCGCACATCGCCGGAATCGTCCTTCAGCCCGGCGAAGAACTCCTGCCATTCGGGATTGACCGAGGCTGGATCGTCCTCATAGGCGGCATAAAGCGCGTCGATGTAATCGGCATTGCCGCCATAGAGGAAAGAGGTGAGAGAAAATTGGTCGTTGGCCTGATCTTGTCTTGCCATTTTTGTCCGCGGAGCCCGGCTCCGTCTCCTGTTTTTGGAGGGGAGTAGGGAAATAAGGGAATAGGGGAGTAGGGCTTTTTGCCGCTGCTATTTTCCCTACTGCCCTACTCCCTTACTCCCCTATTCCCTTACCCTTTGATCGCTTCGACCAAGGTCGTGCCCAGCCTTGCCGGCGACGGCGAAACTTTTATCCCGGCCGATTCCATTGCCGCGATCTTGTCTTCGGCGCCGCCCTTGCCGCCGGAGATGACCGCGCCGGCGTGGCCCATGGTGCGGCCGGCCGGCGCCGTGCGCCCGGCGATGAAGCCGGCCATCGGCTTCTTGCGGCCCCGCTTGGCTTCGTCCTTGAGGAACTGCGCGGCGTCTTCCTCGGCCGAACCGCCGATCTCGCCGATCATGATGATCGACTTGGTCTCCTCGTCGGCGAGGAACATCTCGAGCACGTCGATGAACTCGGTGCCTTTGACGGGGTCGCCGCCGATACCGACGGCGGTGGTCTGGCCGAGGCCGACATTGGTGGTCTGGAACACGGCCTCATAGGTAAGCGTTCCCGACCGCGAAACAACGCCGACCGAGCCCTTGCGGAAGATGTTTCCGGGCATGATGCCGATCTTGCATTCGTTGGGCGTCAGCACGCCCGGGCAGTTCGGGCCGATCAGCCGCGAGGTCGAACGGTCGAGCTTGGCCTTGACCCTGATCATGTCCATCACCGGTATGCCTTCGGTGATGCAGATGATCAGCGGGATCTCGGCCTCGATCGCTTCGAGGATGGCCTCGGCGGCACCCGCCGGCGGCACATAGACGACCGACGCGTTGGCACCGCTCTTTTCCTTGCCCTCGGCGACGGTGGCGAAGATCGGCAGGCTTTCGCCCTTCGCGCCGGTCCACGTCTCGCCACCCTTCTTGGGATGGATGCCGCCGACCATTTTCGTGCCGTGATAAGCCAGCGCCTGTTCGGTATGGAACGTGCCGGTCTTGCCGGTCAGGCCCTGCACCAGCACCTTGGTGTTCTTGTCGACGAGGATGGACATGGGAGCCCTTTTCTAAAAACCGTTGATCGAGGAAAACATGGTCAGAGCCGCTTCAAGTCGGCGACGGTGAGGTCGCTCTTGGCGTTGCCGGTGTTGAGCGTCGTTGCCGGCTCGAACATCAGCACCACGGGCTCAACGGTGAGCGAGCGCGGCCGGTGCTCGACGCCGCGCGGCACGACGATGAAATCGCCCTCGCCGAGTTCGACCGGGCCGTCGCGGAAATCGATGGCGATACGCCCACGCAGCACGAGGAAGGCTTCGTCCTCATTGTCATGCGCGTGCCAGTCGAAGACCTCGCCGAACTTGGCGACCTTCGCCTGGCTGTCGTTGACGTCGCCGGCGATATGCGGATCGAAGACCTTCTTGATCTTTTGATCCGCAGCCTCGACCAGGTTTATCTTATGCGGAGGCACCAGATCAGCCCTTCACCGCCGCCACGATCTTCTTGGCTGCGTCGTCGAGGTCATCGGCCGACACCACGTTGAGGCCGCTGTCGTTGATGATCTTCTTGCCGAGCTCGGCATTGGTGCCTTCCAGGCGCACCACCAGCGGCACTTCCAAGCCGACTTCCTTGACCGCGGCAATGACGCCCTCGGCAATGATGTCGCACTTCATGATGCCGCCGAAGATGTTGATCAGGATGCCCTTGACCGCCGGATCCCGGGTGATGATCTTGAACGCCGCCGTGACTTTTTCCTTGGATGCGCCGCCACCGACATCGAGGAAGTTGGCCGGTTCGGCGCCATAGAGCTTGATGATGTCCATCGTCGCCATGGCAAGCCCGGCGCCGTTGACCATGCAGCCGATATTGCCGTCGAGCGCGACATAGGCGAGGTCGTATTTCGACGCCTCGATTTCCTTCTCGTCCTCTTCGGTGGTGTCGCGCAGCTCGAGCACGTCGGGGTGACGGAACAGCGCGTTGTTGTCGAACGACACCTTCGCGTCGAGCACACGCAGCCGGCCGTTCTTCATGACGATCAGCGGATTGACCTCGAGCAGGCTCATATCCTTCTCGACGAAGGCCTTGTAGAGGATCGGGAACAGCGTATCGCCGTCCTTGGCCGCATCGCCGTCGAGCTTGAGCGCGCCGTTGAGCGCCTTCAGGTCGGCTGATGTGACGCCCTTTTCCGGATCGATGGCGACGGTGATGATCTTTTCGGGCGTGTCATGGGCGACTGCCTCAATGTCCATGCCGCCCTCGGTCGAGACGACGAAGGCAATGCGGCCGACCGAACGGTCGACCAGGATCGACAGATAGAGCTCGCGTTCGATGTCGGCGCCGTCTTCGATATAGAGGCGGTTGACCTGCTTGCCGGCCGGGCCGGTCTGCTTGGTCACCAGAGTGTTGCCCAGCATCTCGTTGGCGTTGGCGACGACATCGGCCACCGATTTCGCCAGCCGCACGCCGCCCTTGGCGTCCGGGCCGAGCTCGGTGAATTTGCCCTTGCCGCGGCCGCCGGCATGGATCTGGCTCTTCACCACATAGAGCGGGCCCGGCAGCGCCTTGGCGGCGGCTTCCGCTTCGCTCGCCTTGAACACCGGCACGCCTTCGGCCACCGGCGCGCCGAAGCTCTTCAGCAGTGCCTTGCCCTGATACTCATGGATGTTCATCTGGATGGTCTCCGGATCGACTGGGGGTTCACTTACTGGAGATTCATTTGGAGGCGAGTTGCGGCGCGATCTTGACGCAGGCCTCGGTCAGGCCCTGCACCGTCGCCACGGAGGAGTCGAACATCTTCTGCTCGCTCTTGTTGAGCTCGATCTCGATGATGCGCTCGACGCCGCCGGCGCCGATCACCACGGGAACGCCGACATAGGTATTCTTGACGCCATACTGGCCGGAGAGATACGCCGCACAGGGCAGCACGCGCTTCTTGTCCTTGAGATAGGCTTCGGCCATCGAGATCGCCGAAGCGGCCGGCGCGTAATAGGCCGAGCCGGTCTTGAGCAGGCCGACGATCTCGGCGCCGCCGTCGCGGGTGCGCTGCACGATCTGGTCGAGCTTCTCCTTCGAGGTCCAGCCCATCTTGATGAGGTCGGGCAGCGGAATGCCCGATACCGTCGAGTAGCGGATCATCGGCACCATGGAATCGCCGTGGCCGCCGAGCACGAAGGCGGTGACGTCCTCGACCGAGACCTTGAATTCCTCGGCCAGGAAATAGCGGAAGCGCGCGCTGTCGAGCACGCCGGCCATGCCGACGACGTGGCTGTTGGGCAGGCCTGAGAACTTCTGCAGCGCCCACACCATGGCGTCGAGCGGGTTTGTGATGCAGATGACGAAAGCCTTCGGCGCATACTTCTTCAGCCCGGCGCCGACCTGCTCCATGACCTTGAGGTTGATGCCCAGAAGGTCGTCGCGGCTCATGCCGGGCTTGCGCGGCACGCCGGCGGTGACGATACAGACGTCGGCGCCTTCGATGCCGGCATAGTCGTTGATGCCGGTGAGCCTGGAGTCGAAGCCATCGACAGGCGACGACTGCGCGATATCGAGCCCCTTGCCCTGCGGGATACCTTCGGCAATATCGAACAGCACCACGTCGCCGAGGTCCTTGAGGCCGATCATGTGAGCGAGCGTGCCGCCGATCATGCCAGAGCCGATAAGCGCTATCTTGTTGCGTGCCATGTGAGGATGTTTTCCCTTTGTCGGTGACGACGTCTCAAATCTCTGTGACTTGATGGCGGCGTCGAAGAAGAGGCCGGAATGCTGCGGGGAACCGCGAATTTTCGCCGCACCCAATAGCCCCGGCACGGAAAAAATTCAAACGATTATTTTGGCGTCAGTATTTTCAATCGGTTAGATCATTTGGGATTTACGTAAACGTCAAAGTTTGTAAGCCGACTTGGGAGGAAATAACCGACGAAGATGGAAATCGTAAGGCTGAATGCGGGTAATGACGCCCTTGTGATGCGGGTGGCCGAGGAGGTTCGAGTTGTAGACGTTGGCATGACAGAGGGGGGGGGCAAAGG
>NZ_RZPW01000292.1:0-7186 GCF_003998455.1 Mesorhizobium sp. M7A.F.Ca.CA.001.08.2.1
ATGTCAGCGAGAGCCGGTCTGGCAACAATGCACCGGCACAAGCTGCCGTGGGTGAGAGCAAGGACGACGTGGCCTGCGCGGCCAAGAGCGACCGCGCCAAGAAGGTCGCGGCTTCGGCCATCGGTGAGGTCGCGGCACTTTTGCCCGCCGATCCGCCACAATCCCTGAAGAGCCTTGCCTTCAACGGTCCGGACGGCAAGCCGATGACGCTTGCCGATCATGCCGGCAAGACGGTGCTGCTCAATCTGTGGGCGACATGGTGCGCGCCGTGCCGTGCCGAAATGCCGGCGCTCGATGCGCTGCAGAAGGAAAAGGGCAGCGACGCCTTTCAAGTGATCGCCGTCAATGTCGATGCCGGCGACGATGTGAAGCCGAAGAAGTTCCTCAGCGATACCGGCGTCGCGACGCTTGGCTATTACCGGGATTCGACGATGGCGCTGTTCAACGACCTCAAGAAGCGCGGCCTGGCGCTAGGCCTTCCTGTCACCATGCTGGTCGACGGCGAGGGCTGCCTGATCGCCCATATGAACGGCCCGGCCGAATGGTCGGGGCCGGACGCCAGGCGGCTGGTCGAGACGGCACTCAAGCCCGAGAGCCTCTAGTCTAGCGTGTGGCTAGCGCAGGTGCCGGTGCGAAGGCCAGAACGCTTCTGTCGCGCAAGGTAGCGGGTTTGCTGCCGACAGCGGGTGCGACGACACCGGTCAGATCGCCGAATTCTTCGATGAGAGCTGGCCTGCCGATATAATAGCCCTGGCCGATCTCGCAGGCTTCGGCGTCCAGGAATTTCAGTTCGCCGAGCGTCTCGACCCCCTCCGCCAGAACCGGCAGGCCGAGACCGCGTCCAAGTCCCAGGACGGCGCGCACGATCGCCGCGACCTGGCCGTTCTTGTCGACCGACTTGATGAAGGAGCCATCGATCTTGATCTTGTCGAAGGGGAAGGCGCGGAGGTTGGAGAGCGAGGAATAGCCGGTTCCAAAATCGTCCATGGCCACGCGCACGCCCAGCGCCTTGACCTGCCGCAAGGTGGCCAGCGCCCGCGGCATGTCCTTGACAAGCGCCGTCTCGGTGATCTCAAGCTCGAGCCTGCCGGGCGCCAGGCCGGAATTCAGCAATGTTTCGTGGACCTTGCGGCTGAAATTCGTGTTGTGGAGCTGCACCGCCGAAACGTTGACGGCCACTGTCAGCGGATTTTCCCAGCGGGCGGCTTCCTCGCAGGCAGCCGTCAGCACCCATTCGCCAATCTGGCCAATGGCGCCGCTGTCTTCGGCCACCGGGATGAATATGGCCGGCGACACGTCGCCGCGCGTCGGATGCCGCCAGCGGACCAACGCTTCGAAGCCGACCATCTTTCCGCTGCTGATCTCTTTCTGCGGCTGGTAGACGAGATAGAACTCCTGGCGTGCGACCGCCTGGCGCAGTTCGTGCTCCATGACGCGCTTGTCGCGGGCCTCGGCCCCCATCGATGCTTCGAAATAACGGTAAGTGTCCTTGCCTTCGGTCTTGGCCCGGTAGAGTGCCGTATCGGCGTGGCTTATCAGGCTGGCCTGGTTTTCGGCATCCGACGGATACAGCGCAATGCCGATGCTTGCCGACACAAGGCCGCCGCCGACCGAGAGCCGGTTTTCCTCGCGCATGGCTGTCAGCACGGCGTTGGCGATACGGCCCGCCTCCAACGGGTCGGCCAGGTTCGGCGCGATGATGGCGAACTCATCGCCGCCCAGCCGCGCCACCATCTGCCCTGGAAGAAGGATACCGGTCGCGCACTGCGCAACCTTCTGCAGCATGGCGTCGCCTGCGCCGTGCCCATACAGGTCGTTGACCTCCTTGAACCGGTCGAGATCAAGCAGCAGAAGCGCAAGCTGGCCGCCTTTCCTGGTCCGGACCATCGTAGCGATTTCCGTCTCCAGCCGGCCGGAAAAGCTGCGGCGATTGGCCAGTCCGGTCAAGGGATCGAAATGGGCAAGCCGCAGGATCTCCTGTTCCGCCTTCTTGCGCTCGCGAATGTCGCGGACCGCGACCACGTTGTGCGGTTTGCCACAGTAGTCGATGCTCCTGGCGATCAGCTCGACAGGAATGCTCGTGCCATCGCGACCGCTCAATTCGGCCTCCTGCGGCTGTTCGCCGAAGCCCGACATATCGGATCCGAAGAGATCGCCAAGCTGCATTCCGTTCAGGGTCGCTGTTGCTATGCCCGTCAGTGCCGCAATGCTGTCATTGGCACTGATGATGCGGTTGCCGTCGCAGACGATCAGCCCCTCCACAGCGGCATTGGCCAGGCCGTGCATGCGGTCGACCTCGAGCTTCTGGCGACGGAAGCGCAAATCGATCCACAGCGCCGATGCCGACAGAACCAGGATCACCAGTGTGGCGGCGGCGGCCGCGAAAGCCTGCGAGGTCGGCTCGATCGTGTATTCGGATATGACGATCGAGGGATCGGGGAAGATCGAGACGGCACCCATACCGATGAAATGCAGGGTGCAGATCGCCAGCGTCAGCAGCACCGCGCCGCCGGATGTCGCCTTCAAGGAGGGGCGGCGCTGCACGACACGCAGCGCCAGCGCCGCGAGCGTTACGCCGGCCAGCAGGGAAACGGCGACAAGCAACAGGTTCCACTCGATACGGCCCTGAACCTCGAACGCCGCCATGCCGATGTAGTGCATGGCTGCGATACCGCCGCCCAGCACGGCGCCGCCGACGAGATGATAGTCGAACTCATCCCGCAAGGTGGCGATCCACATGCCGGCTGCCGTCAAAGTGACCGAAGCAGCGAGCGAAAGCACGGAGAGTGCCGGATCATAAGCACTGGGTATGCCCGGTGTGAATGCGAGCATGGCGATGAAGTGCGTTGCCCAGATGCCAAAGCCGGTCGAAGTGGCCGCGATCATCAGCCAGGCAAGCCGGTTCCGATCTGTGGAACGGCTTATGTGCTGAAGCAGGTTGACAGCAGAGAAGCAGGAAATTCCGCAGATCAGCGCAGCGAGTGCGACCAGTCTCAGATCATGTTCGTTGACGATACAATTGTAGACCGTCAGCATTTATTTCACCTGATCTTTGGAAATAAACAGGGCAGCAGGATTGAGTAGCGCGTTGCCGTTGAGGGATCGATAAAGTCGGCTGCAACCTTGGCGTGTCTCTTCGGGTTGCTGCGGCTGCAATCAGGGCTGACACGCCGAAAGCCAGCTTGACAGTCCCGACGGTGCTTCCTGGCGCGCTTGTCGTCGCGCTAAGCCGGCTAACCGTATCGCTCTCCATGCCTCCAAGCGGAGGCGAGCGTTGCGTCAGGTAAAGGGTGAAGTTCGTCGATCTGCAACAAAACCGTTGTCTGATTGTCATGAGCGACACATATTGCCTTCGCGGGAGTGCCCCCTTTCGCCAATGACAAACGGGAGATGAAACATGAAGTCCTTCGGCTTCGCGGCCGGTGTTGCCGCTACCTTTATGACGCTTTCCTCAACCTCCGCTTTTGCCGTCACGCAGATCAGTTGGTGGCACGCCATGACTGGCGCCAATGCCGAAGTCGTCGACAAGATCTCCAAAGATTTCAATGCCAGCCAGAGCGACTATGAGCTCGTTCCGGTGTTCAAAGGCACGTATCCCGAGACGCTGAATGCCGGCATTGCCGCCTACCGCGCGGGCCAGGCGCCAGACATCATCCAAGTGTTCGACGTCGGCACCGGCGTGATGATGGCGGCCGAAGGTGCCATCAAGCCCGCAGCCGATGTGTTGACCAGCGCTGGAATGACCTTCGACAAGAGCCAGTATCTGCCAGGCATAGTCGGCTATTATTCGAAGCCGGACGGCACCATGCTCTCCTTCCCCTACAACTCCTCCTCGCCGATCCTTTATTACAACAAGGATATCTTCAAGAAGGCTGGTCTCGACGTCGATAGCCCACCCAAGACCTGGAATGAAGTGTGGGAAGACGCCAAGAAGATCAAGGCGAGCGGCGCGGCCGCCTGCGGCTACACCTCGACCTGGCTGACCTGGATACATCTGGAGAATTTCGCGGCCTGGAATGACGTGTCATGGGCCACCCAGCAGAACGGTCTGGCCGGCGGCGATGTCGAGCTCAAGATCAACGCGCCGATTTTCGTCAACCATTTCCAGGCGCTGGCGGACCTCGCCAAGGACGGCACCTTCAAATATGGCGGCCGCACCTCCGAAGCCAAGCAGATCTTCCTTGCGGGCGAATGCGGGATCATGACCGAATCGTCCGGCGGACTTGGCGATATCGTCAAGTCCGGCATGAATTACGGCATTGGCCAATTGCCGTATGACAGCGACGCCAAGGGTGCGCCGCAGAACACGACGCCGGGTGGCGCCAGCCTGTGGGTTTTCGCGGACAAATCCGATGAGGAATACAAGGGCGTCGCGGCCTTCATCGCCTACCTGTCGAAGACCGAGGTGCAAGAATACCTGCACCAGAAGTCGGGTTATCTGCCGGTAACGCTGGCGGCTTATGAAGCGACCAAGAAGTCCGGTTTCTATGACAAGAATGTCGGCCGCGAGACCCCGATCCTGCAGATGACGGGTAAGACGCCGACCGACAATTCCAAGGGCGTACGTCTGCCGAATCTGCCGCAGGTGCGCGATATCCAGAACGAGGAGTTCGAGAAGATGCTCGCCGGCCAGCAGACCGCGCAGCAGGCGCTCGACAATGCGGTTACGCGTGGCAATGCCGCGATCAAGGAAGCGCTGGGGAATTAGAGCGAGCGCAGGTCCTTGCTCTACGGCGCACCCACCTGTCCCGCCGGGCATCTCCCCTCGTGAGGGGAGTTTTGCCGTCCTTTGCGATTTCGCCAATGGTCGATGATGCCCAGTCCGAAACGCTCATCAAAGCCATCTTGGCGGAGAGGGGTGCCGCATGGTGCCCCCCGCCTCATCACCTCGGAGTGGCTCCGTGACCCCTCGCGTCGTGTTCCCCAACAAGGTCCTTCCCTACCTGCTTGTGGCGCCGCAACTGGCCATCACGCTCGTTTTTTTCTACTGGCCGGCCGGTCAGGCGTTCTACCAATCCATGCTCAGGCAGGATCCGTTCGGGCTGAGGACCAAGTTCGTCTGGTTCGCCAATTTCAGGAAAGTGCTTGCCGATCCGGCCTACCTGAACTCGATCAAGGTCACGGTGGTGTTTTCCCTTGCGACCGCTATCGTCGCCATGTGCGTGGCGCTCCTGCTGGCGGTCATGGCAGAGAAGGTGGTGCGCGGCAAAGGTCTCTACCGCACGCTCTTGATCTGGCCCTACGCGGTGGCGCCGGCGATTGCCGGTATGCTGTGGCTGTTCCTCTTCAACCCTTCGATCGGGTCGCTGGCCTACATGCTGAGGAGTTTCGGCATCGCCTGGGATCCACTGCTCAATGGCACCCACGCCATGATCCTGCTGGTGTCCGCCGCTGCCTGGAAGCAGATAAGCTACAATTTCCTGTTCTTCGTCGCCGGCCTGCAGGCGGTGCCGAAAGCCTTGATCGAGGCCGCGGCCATGGACGGCGCCGGCGAGACCAAGCGATTCTGGACCATCGTCTTCCCGCTGCTTGCGCCGACGACCTTCTTCCTGCTGGTCGTCAACACCGTCTATGCCCTGTTCGACACGTTCGGCATCGTCCATGCCGTCACCGGGGGCGGTCCGGGCAAGACGACTGAGACGCTGGTCTACAAGGTCTACAATGACGGCTTCGTCAATCTGATCCTCGGTGACTCGGCGGCGCAGTCGGTCATCCTGATGATCATCGTCATCTCGCTCACCGCCATCCAGTTCCGCTATGTGGAACGCAAAGTCCATTACGGCTGAGGGCGAGCGATGATCGGCCAGTCACCGCTCCGCACCGTCATCGCCCACGCCGTGCTGATTCTCGGCATATTGATCGTCGCCTTCCCGATCTACTACACATTCGTTGCCTCGACGCAGACGCTGCAAACGATCCTCAGGCCGCCATTGCCGCTCCTGCCCGGCGATCAGCTCTGGAACAATTACAGCGAGGCATTGTTCGGCGGTGTCGGCCGCATCGGCGGCGTCAGCGTCGGCAGGCTGCTGCTCAACACGACGATCATGGCGCTCGGCATCGCGGTGGGAAAGATATTCATCTCGATCCTGTCTGCCTATGCGATCGTGTTCTTCCGCTTTCCGCTGCGCATGACCTTCTTCTGGCTGATCTTCATCACCCTGATGCTCCCCGTCGAGGTGCGCATCCTGCCAACCTACAAGGTGATGGTCGATCTCGGCATGATCGACACTTATGCGGGCCTGATCATCCCGCTGATCGCCTCGGCCACCGCCACGCTGCTGTTCCGCCAGTTCTTCATGACGATTCCTGGCGAATTGGTTGAGGCGGCGCGGGTCGATGGTGCGGGGCCGTGGCGCTTCTTCTTCGATATCCTGTTGCCGCTGTCGCGGACAAATATCGCGGCGCTGTTCGTCATCCTCTTTATTTATGGCTGGACACAGTATCTGTGGCCGTTGCTCGTCACCAACAGCAGCAACATGAACACGATCGTCATCGCGCTCAGAAAGATGGTCTCCTTCGCCGATGCCGATACGCAATGGCACCTGGTCATGGTTACAGCGATGCTGGCCATCGTGCCGCCGATCCTGGTCGTGGTGCTGATGCAACGCTGGTTCGTTCGCGGCCTGGTCGATTCCGAAAAGTGAGAAGCTGATGGCGACCGTCGATCTGAAGGATGTGAAGAAGGTCTACCCCAGCGGTTTCGAGGCCGTGAAGGGCGTTTCAATCGCGGTTCCCGACAAGGAGCTTTGCGTGCTGGTCGGCCCGTCGGGTTGCGGCAAGTCCACGCTGCTCAGAATGATCGCCGGGCTTGAAACCATCTCCTCGGGAACAGTTGCGATCGACGGCAAGATCGTAAACTCAACCGGTCCGACCGAGCGTGACATCGCCATGGTGTTCCAGAACTACGCGCTCTATCCGCATATGAAAGTCTACGACAACATGGCCTATGGGCTGCGCAACCGCGGCACGCCGAAAGATGAGATCGACAGCCGGGTCCGCGCGACGGCGAAAATACTGGAACTTTCGGCGCTGCTCGACCGCCGCCCGCGCGAGCTTTCCGGCGGCCAGCGCCAGCGTGTCGCCATGGGTCGTGCCATTGTGCGCAATCCGAGAGTTTTCCTGTTCGACGAGCCGCTTTCCAATCTCGATGCCAAATTGCGTGGCCAGATGCGCGTCGAGATAAAGA
>NZ_RZPW01000293.1:0-7170 GCF_003998455.1 Mesorhizobium sp. M7A.F.Ca.CA.001.08.2.1
AGTGAAAGCGGCAATTGCCTCGATCCCGGAGAGCAAGCGCGTCGTCATCACCTCGCACGACGCCTTCGGCTATTTCGAACATGCATACGGCCTGACCTTCCTCGCCCCGCAAGGGGTGTCGACCGACTCCGAACCATCCGCCGCAGACGTTGCCAAGCTGGTCAATCAGGTGAAGCAGGACAAGGCGGCTGCGATCTTCGTCGAGAACATCACCAACCCGCGCCTGATCGAGCAGATCGCCAGCGAAACCGGCATCAAAGTCGGCGGCACGCTCTATTCGGACGCGCTGTCGCAGCCCGACGGCCCGGCCGCGACCTATATCGACATGATGCACAACAACATCCGTCAGATCAAAGGCGCTATTCTCGGCAGCTGAGTTTGAAGGATTGCCCAGCCGGGCCGCATCGGCCCGGTTGGATTTTCTGGCACGCAATGTCTATTTGGCAGAGAAATCCTTCGGCACGGATTGCCGCCCATGTCGGGGAGTGGCAAGACTGCCACCTGACCAGTTTGCGAGGATGCTGCCATGGAATACCGCGAAATCAGCGAGGACTATTCGGTTTCGGGCCAGATCCAGCCCGAAGACGTCGCCGCCATCAAGAAAGCCGGCTTCAAGAGCGTCATCTGCAACCGGCCCGATGACGAACAGCCGGGCCAGCCTTCTGCCGACACCGTCGGGGCAGCGGTCGAAGCCGCAGGCCTCGCCTTCCGCTACATTCCGGTGATCAGCGGCCAGATCACGGCCGAGAATGTCGAGGATCAGGCCGAAGCGCTCGAGGAACTCGACGGCCCGGTCTTCGCCTATTGCCGTTCCGGCGCCCGCTGCACCAATCTCTATGGACTGATCCAGCAGTCGAAGGGTTGAACGGCCCTTCCGTCATTAGGCTGGCGATCCTTCACACCCCCTCTGGCCTGCCGACGTATCAATGATATCCGCTCAGATTAAATCGGCAGCGCGCCGGTTTCCTTCAGCGTCTCCAGCACGATCGCCGTCTTCACGTGCTGCACGGATTCGTGCGGCAGTAGCACGCCGTTGACGAATTCCGACAATGATTTGAGATCCGGCGTCACCACTTTCAGGATGTAGTCCATCTCGCCGGTCAGCGCGTGCGCTTCCTGCACTTCGGGCAGCCGCGCCACCAGTTCGCCGAAGCGCCTTGCATTGTCGCGATTGTGGGTGGCGAGCGTGACCGAAATGACGTTGACCAGGGAAAAACCGAGCTTGTCGCGGTCGAGAACGGCGCGATAGCCCCTGATGAAGCCGTCCTCCTCCAGCCGCTGACGGCGGCGCGAGCATTGCGACGCCGACAGGTTCACCCGCTCCGAAAGATCGTTGTTGGTCAGCCGCGCATCACCCTGCAACAGTGCCATTATCTTGCGGTCGAACTGGTCAATGCGCGCCTCATCCATGGCTTTCCCTTACATCATGCACGCTTCACGCATGACATCATCATTTCAAGCGTTTGAATGCAAGCACCGTGCGCCTCCTCCGCGTTATCATCGTGTCAAATCGCCTTTTCAGGCCAGGCCAGCTTTCGGAGGAATATTATGGGTCCCTTCCCGCACGACGCCCCGCCCGCCAGGATCAGCAAGGACAACCCGGCCGGCACCGATGGGTTCGAGTTCGTCGAATTCGCGCATCCGGAGCCGCAAAAGCTGGCTGAGCTGTTCACCCGCATGGGCTATATCGCGGTGGCCAAGCACCGCACGAAGGACATCACCGTCTGGCGCCAGGGCGACATCAACTATGTCGTCAATGCCGAACCCGGCTCGCATGCGATGAAGTTCGTCGACAAGCACGGCCCTTGCGCCGCCTCGATGGCCTGGCGGGTGGTCGACGCCAAACACGCCTTCGATCATGCCGTTGCCAAGGGTGCCACACCTTACGAAGGTGCCGACAAGGCGCTGGACGTGCCGGCGATCGTGGGCATTGGCGGCTCGCTGCTCTATTTCATCGAGACCTACGGCAAGAAGGGCTCGGCCTATGACGCCGAGTTTGAGTGGCTGGGTGCGCGCGACCCGCGGCCGGAAGGCGTCGGCTTCTACTATCTCGATCACCTGACCCACAATGTCTATCGCGGCCAGATGGACAAATGGTGGGATTTCTACCGCAACCTGTTCGGCTTCAAGCAGATCCATTTCTTCGACATCGACGGCAAGATCACCGGCCTGGTCAGCCGCGCCATCACCTCGCCCTGCGGCAAGATCCGCATTCCGCTCAACGAGTCCAAGGACGAGACCAGCCAGATCGCCGAGTACCTGAAGAAGTACAATGGCGAAGGCATCCAGCACATCGCCGTCGGCACCGACGAAATCTACGAGGCCACCGACAGACTGGCCGAGAACGGGCTGAAGTTCATGCCCGGCCCGCCTGAAACCTACTACGACATGTCGTATGACCGCGTGAACGGCCATGACGAACCGATCGAGCGGATGAAGAAGCACGGCATCCTGATCGACGGCGAAGGCGTCGTCGACGGCGGCATGACCAAGATCCTGCTGCAGATTTTTTCGAAAACCGTGATCGGGCCGATCTTCTTCGAGTTCATCCAGAGGAAGGGCGACGAAGGTTTTGGCGAAGGCAATTTCCGCGCGCTGTTCGAATCGATCGAGCAGGACCAGATCAAGCGTGGCGTGATCAAGGTTCAGGCGGCGGAATAGCCATCGAACTCACTTGCGGCCCGGCCAATTATGACCTAAATTCTGGTCATAAGAGGTCGTCTATGAATATCCCCATGGCAAAAGCGAAGGCTCAGCTTTCCGAATTGGTGAAACGTGCCCAGGCTGGCGAAGAGATCCATCTGACCCGACATGGAGAGGTTGTCGCAACCTTGAGCGCTCCCGTTCGGGCTGGTGGGAGCAAAGGCTTGCTTGGCGCCCTGAAAGGCCAGATTTGGATATCGGATGATTTTGATGAACTCGGTCCCGAATGGGACGAGTATATTAAATGAGCCGCAGATATCTGGTCGATACCCATATTCTGCTTTGGGTACTCAACGCCGATTCACGTCTTTCGGATCATCATCGCGATATCTTTCTCACAGGCAAGGATGTGATCGTCAGCGCCGTCTCGGTGGCCGAGATCGCCATCAAGAAATCGCTCGGCAAAGTGACGCTCACAGGCGACATCGTGGACCTCCTGCGATCGAACGGGATTCCGATTCTCGGCGTAAACGAACTACACGCGGCGAGACTTGAACATCTGCCGCTTCACCACCGCGATCCCTTCGACCGCCTGCTTATTGCGCAGACCCAAATTGAAGGCCTGACGTTGATCTCCGCGGATCGGCAATTTTCAGCCTATGACGTCGTATTGGCCTGATCGCCCAAGCCCAGCCGCTTGACCTCTTTCGCCGGGCTGAAGAGACAATACCGCGCGGTAGAGTCGGTCGTTCGACCAGAGATTGTTGCCGGCCATGCTGCGCGGGTAGTCGGGCAGGCTCATCACGTCATCCGGTTGACCGCGACAGATACAAGCCCGCCCACATAACGACAAATCCAGCAAGAACGATCAGCAGCAACCAGTTCATACGCCGACGCATGCTCTGCGTTTCCGCGTCCCGCGCGACGGCCATGTTGGTGACGGTGTGGAACATCATCGCCTTGCGCGGAAAGCCGCTGCGGTTGGTCAGGTCGGGCGATCGCGCCTCGATGCGATAGCTCAGCCGGATCGCCTGGATAAAGACCGCCAGTATGGCGAGTGCCCAGACTCCAGCCAGCAGATAGACCCCCGTCATGCCCTCACCTCTCGTATTTCTCGACCTTCTGTTCGATGGCGCCGAAGATCGAATGCCCGGTTTTGTCCTTCATCTCGATGCGCACCGTGTCGCCGAAGCGCAGGAACGGCGTTTTGGGTTCGCCCGACACAATGGTTTCGATCATCCGCAGTTCGGCGATGCAGGAATAGCCGGCGCCACCGGCCGAGACAGGCTTGCCCGGCCCGCCGTCTAGCTTGTTGGAGACGGTGCCGGAACCGATGATCGTGCCGGCGGCCAATGGCCGTGTCCTTGCTGCATGAACGATCAGCGCAGGAAAGTCGAAGGTCATGTCGATACCGGCATTGGCGCGGCCGAACGGCTTGCCGTTGAGATCGGCAAGCAGCGGCAGGCTGACCTTGCCGCCGTCCCAGGCATCACCCAGTTCGTCCGGCGTCACAGCGACCGGCGAAAACGCCGAGGACGGCTTTGATTGGAAAAAACCGAAACCTTTCTCCAGTTCCGGTCCGGTGAGCGCGCGCAACGTAACGTCGTTGACCAGCATGACCAGTCGGATCGCTGCCTTTGCTTCTTCGAGGCTTGCACCCATCGGCACATCGTCGACGATGACAGCGACCTCGCCCTCCATGTCGATGCCGAAGGCTTCGTCAGCCGTGCGGATCGGATCACGTGGCGGAATGAAAGAATCCGAGCCGCCCTGGTAGATCAGCGGGTCGGTCCAGAAGCTCGCCGGCATCTCGGCGCCGCGCGCTTTGCGCACCAGCTCGACATGGTTCACGTAAGCCGAGCCATCGGCCCATTGATAGGCACGCGGCAGCGGCGAATGGGCGTCATGTTCGTGGAAGCGCTCCGCCGGCATCGCATTGTTCTCAAGCGATTCCGCTATTGTCGCGAGATGCGGGGCGATGCGCCGCCAGTCGTCGAGCGCCGCCTGCAGCGTGCGAACCAGGAACGAGGCGTCGGTGAAGCGTGTCAGGTCGCGCGAGACGACGACGAGTTTCCCGTCGCGCGTCCCGTCCTTCAATGTGGCAAGCTTCATGCGGTTTCCTCTCCTGCTGCAGCTTTGGCGCTGCTTAAGCCCACAACAAGACCGTCGCGGGCGATCGTCAAGTCGCCGTTCCAAGTTTTCCTGACAGCGGCAGTCCAGTCGGCCTCGCCTATCAAAGAATCGTCGGCCGGGATGAGATGGTTGAGCACCAATCTCTTCACGCCGGCATCGCTTGCGATGCTGCCGGCTTCTTCGGCAAAGCTGTGGCTGGCGAGCAGATGCTCTCTGAGCCGCGCACCATTGCCGGTCCTGGCCACCAGTCGCTCGATGCCTTCTTCCAGCATGGCTTCGTGGACGAGGATGTCGGCGCCTCGGGCAAAATCGGCGAGCGGCGGATAAAAGGCCGTGTCGCCGGAGAACACCACGCTTTTGGCGCCATGCTCGAAGCGAAGCGCAAAACAATCGGTCACCGGCGGATGCTCGACGCGCAGCGCCGAAACCGTCAAGCCGCCCTGCGCGACCACCTGGCCTTCACCGAATTCGCTGATCGACACCAGATCGCGAATATCCGGCCGGCCTTCGTCAACGATGCGGATCTCGATGTCGAACTCCATCGCCTGGCAAAAGCGCCGCCAGTAATGACCGGTGCCGGGCGGGCCGAACACGCCGACGGGCGTCGCGAGGCCCGCCGTCCAGGCGGTGTGGATCAGCGGCCCCAGTTCCAGCACATGGTCGGAGTGCAGATGCGTGATGAAGATCAGGTCGAGCGACTTCAGGCTGATGCCGGCATCGACCAGACCACGCGTCACGCCAAGGCCGCAGTCGACGACGATGCTGCGGCCGCCGATCTGCAGCAGCGACGAACTCGGCCATGGACCACCCGGCCGCAATGCCGGGCCACCCTTCGAGCCCAAAAGCACCAGCCGGTCCGGCATTGGCTCGGTGCTCAAGACCAGTCGCCCTCGGGGGTGCCGTTGAAACGCTTCTTCAGGTCGGCCCAGCAGTCGATGTAATTGTCCTGCCGGGTTTCGAGCTCGGCGCCGTAGCGGGTCAGCATCTGCGGAAATCGGGTCTCGAACATGAAGGCCATGGTGTTGTCGAGCTTGACCGGTTTCAGCTCCGCGCGCGAGGCCTTTTCAAAGCCAGGCGCATCCGGCCCATGGGCCAGCATCAGATTGTGCAGGCTGATGCCGCCGGGCACGAAACCTTCTTCCTTGGCGTCGTACTGGCCGTGGATCAGGCCCATGAACTCGCTCATGATGTTGCGGTGGTACCAGGGCGGCCGGAAGGTATCTTCGGCCACCAGCCAGCGCGGCGGAAAGATGACGAAGTCGATGTTGGCCGTGCCCTCCTCGCCGCTCGGCGCGGTCAGCACCGTGAAGATCGACGGGTCGGGATGGTCGAACAGCAGCGCTCCGACCGGTGAAAAGGTCGCCAGATCATATTTGTAGGGCGCGTAGTTGCCGTGCCAGGCAACGACATCCAGCGGCGAATGGCCGATCTCGGTGACATGGAAATTGCCGCACCATTTCACGATCAGCCGGCACGGCGTTTCCTTCTCCTCGAACCAGGCGCAAGGCGTCTTGAAATCGCGTGGGTTGGCCAGGCAATTGGCGCCGATCGGGCCGCGATCGGGTAACGTCAGCTTGGCGCCGTAGTTCTCGCAGACGTAGCCGCGCACTTCGGCGTCGACCAGCTCGACCTTGAAGACCAGACCGCGTGGCAACACCGCGATCTCGCCGGGCCGCAGCTCAATGACGCCCATCTCGGTGACGAAGCGCAATGCGCCGACTTGCGGCACGACCAGCAACTCGCCGTCGGCATTGAAAAAATGATCGTCCGCCATCGAGGTGTTGGCGACATAGACATGCGCCGCCATGCCGGTCTGCCCGAGCACGTCGCCAGCGGTTGTGATGCTGCGCATACCGGCGATGAAATCGGTCGGCTCCTTCGGCATCGGCACCGGGTTCCAGCGATACTGGCCGAGCGCCAGTTCATGATCGCCGACATTGGGCGCACTCTTCCACAAGGGATAGCTCGCCGCCTTGAAGCGGCCGGTGTGCTTGACGCTCGGCCGGATGCGGTAGAGCCAGGACCGCTCATTGGTGCCGCGCGGCGCGGTGAAGGGCGAGCCTGAAAGCTGCTCGGCATAGAGGCCGTAGGCCGGCCGCTGCGGCGAATTCCGTCCCTGCGGCAACGAGCCGGGCAGCGTCTCGGTCTCAAAATCGTTGCCGAAGCCCGGCATATAGGAAAAGGCCATTGCTTCCTCCCGAAATGGATATCAATTGACCAAACTGGTTTCATTTGTAACCATCGAAAATGTAACCATCAATGGCGGCTTTGAAAAATGGCGATCAGGAGCGAAGCGTCCGACGCGGCTGAAATTCTCAATCTGGAAAACTTCCTGCCCTACCGGCTCTACCGGCTTGCCGACGCCGTCAGCCGCGAATTTTCGAGGATATACAA
>NZ_RZPW01000294.1:0-7157 GCF_003998455.1 Mesorhizobium sp. M7A.F.Ca.CA.001.08.2.1
GTCCAGGGCGTGACGGCCAGCAATGTCGGGTCCGGCCTCTACCTCAATGGTGTGACCGGCACGGTCTCGGTCGACGACCTGACCGTCCAGACCGCATCTCAAACCGGCATCGTGCTTGTCGATTCGAGCGCGACCGTCGATTTCACCGGCAACACCAAGATTACCAGTGCCGCCAACGTCGGGCTGTTCGCCAACAATTTCGACGGCATCGCCACCTTCGACGATCTCGACATCAGTGGCGGCGGCAGGGGCGTGGCCATTTGGAGCGGCTCGAGCGGCACGCTGACTTTCGCGGCCGCGAGTTCCATCACCAACACGGACGATGTAGCCTTCAACATCAACGGTGCGGTGCCCAACGTCACCTACAACGGCACGATCGACCAGGCCAATGCGGCCAACGCGGTCAGGATCATCGGCCAGACCGGCGGCACCGCCACCTTCGGCGGCAAGATCACCGCCAGCACGGGCTCGGCCAACGCGATCGACCTGTCCGCCAACACCGGCGGCACGGTGAAATTCACCGGCGGGCTGGACCTGACCACGACGACCGGTACCGGCTTCGATGCCACCGGGGGCGGCACGATCACAGTCGCGGCCGCGGGCACGGAGCAGATCACCACCGGCACCGGCCGGGCGATCAATCTCGACGGCATCACCATCGGCACCGGCGGCATGGCGTTCGACAGCATCACGACAGGCGTTGCGACGGCCACGGCGCTCAACTTCAATGCCGTCTCGGGCGGCCAGTTCCTGGGTGGCAATGTCACTGTCGGCGGCACCGCTGCCGGCATCAACGGCCTTGCAATCAACGCTTCGTCATCGACTTTCACCATCACCAATCTGGTGACGACCAATGTCGCGGGCACCGATGTCAGCCTGACCAACAATACGGGCTCGATCACGATCCTCGGTGGCACCATCACCAATTCGGGCGCTGGCGACGGTGTCGTCGTTTCCGGCGGCAGCGCGACAGTCGGCGTAGCGGCCAACGTCTCCAGCTCGGCAACCGCGCCAGGCGCGGCGGTCAAGGTCGACGGCACCACCGGCGGCTCGGTGACCTTCAGCGGTACGGTCACCTCGACCGGCACCGGCGATCTGTTCGATGTCGGATCGACGCTGACCCCGGCCGGCGGCGCCATCAGCTTCACTGGCCCGACCTTGTCGGCGACGGGTGGCGGCGGGGCGCTTGTCAGCAGCCTCGGCGGCACCGCGACGTTGAACGTGACCGCGCCGCTGTCGATCACCAATGCCACGGGCACCGGCCTGTCCGTCACCAATGTCGCCAGCACGGCATCGGCGAGCTTTGGCGAGGTCACCGTGACGACGCCTGGCGGCACCGGCATCTTCATTGCCGACAATGGCACGGTCACCTTCGGCACAACCCAGGTTACGCTGGGAGCGGCAAGCACCGCCGGCATCGAGTTCCTCGACATCAACGAACATATCAGCTTCGGCACGACCACGATCGACGAGGTTGGCGCCAACCAGACCGGCATCGACTTCAGCGGTTCCTCGAGCGGTTCCTCGACAAGGGCCGATTTCGGCCTGACCACGATCACCGGCACCGGCAGCCTGACCTCGCGCGGCATCGACCTGTCGTCGACGACCGGCAACAAGACCATCACCTTCCTGCGCGGCTCCAGCATTTCCAATGTCGGCGTCGGCGTCGAATTGTCGTCGAGCGGCGCCACCGCGACCTCGGCCAACGCCAACTTCACCTTCGGCGACGGCACGTCCGCCGATGGGCTGCAGTCCTCCATCAGCGCCGCCGCCGGCGGCTACACCGTCAACACGATCGGGCTCGATCCGACGCTCGGCAATTATGATTTCGACGACGTCAACTTCACCGGCGCCGCCCATCTGGCCAGCGCGGTCGGTGGGACCATCATGATTTCCCAGGGCGGTGGCATCGTCCACGCCAACACGGACGGGCTCAGCGCCGACGTGACCACCTACACGGTCGCCGAGGCCGATGCCATGACCGGCACGCTGAACTTCGCCTTTGTCGGCACCGTCGATCTCAGCGGCACCCCGTTCACGCTCGATTCCGGCCAGTCGATCATCGGCTTCGGCAACGGCGCCTCCATCCTCACCTCCGGTACCGTCCAGCCGGTCAATGTCCAGGGCAATCTCGGCGCTACTGGCGGCAACGTCACCGGCGATGAGGGCGTGGTCAAGAGCACGGGCAGCGATACCCTGCATCTGCTCGGCAACAACCAGGTGCGCGACACCGCTTTCGACTTCAGCGGCGGCAGCGGCTCGGTCTTCCTCGTCGACGGGAGCGCGGCTGGCTTCGTCAATACCGGCGGCATCTTCATCGAAGGCGTCACGGTCAGCAATGTCGCCGTGGGCCAGACAGCGTTCAAGGTCGTCGGCCTCGACACCAATTTGTCGATCACCAACAACAACATCAACGTCGCCGGCACGCTGCTCGATGTCGATGGCGGCGCCGGCAACATCACGGTCACGCGCGGCACCTTGCCCAACAGCGGACCGGCGGGCACGCTGACCGGCGGCGGCATCTCGATCGCCAACCGCAGCGGCGGCCTGGTCAACTTCACCGACAAGGTGACGGTCAACGGCAACGGCGTCTCGCTGACCGGCAATGCCGGCTCAACGATCACCTTCGCCGATGTCGACATCACCACGAACGGCCAGACGGCGTTCAGCGCCAGCGGCGGCGGCACGGTCAATGTCGTGACCGGCACGATCAATGCCACCAACGCGCAGGCGGTGGCGCTCGACGGCATCACAGCCGGTGTCACGCCCAATGTCGATGGTATCCATTTCGCCTCGACAAGTGCGACCTTCAGCTCCGGCAGCGGCATCGATCTGCAGAACCTCAGCGGCACGGTCGCTCTCGGCACCGGCAAGTTGACCAACACCGGCCTGGACGCGGCCTTCGATGTCGGCTCGGGCACCAATGCGAGCGGCGGCAACGCGGTCCTCTCCTATGCCGGCACCGTCGCCAGCAACGGGACGGGTGCGGCGGTCTCGATCCAGGAACTGACTGGCGGCTCGGTGACGCTGTCGGGCAACCTGACCGACGGCAACGCCGCGGACGGCGGCAATATCGTCGTTGCCGGCATCGATAACGGCACGGCGGCGACCGTCACCTTCTCGGGCGCCAGCCAGGTGATCAGCTCGGGCACGACGGATGCCGTCAGCCTTGGCATCCTCGGCGCCTACCCGGCGGGCACTCCGACCCCCAACACCGACGGCCTGATCAATTTCACCGGCGGCAACCTCGCTATAACGACGACGACCGGGGCGGGCTTCGTCGCGTTCGGCGTCGGCGATGGCCTCGTTGCTGGCACCGGTAATGGCAAACTCACAGTAACCGGCGCCAACAACACAATCTCGTCCGGCGGCAACGGACTGCTGCTGTTCCTCAGCAATGTCGGCAGTGGCGGCATCGCCTTCAAGAGCATCGCGGCGGACTCAAACAGCGATGGCGCCGGCGTGATCCTGTCGGGCCTCAATCTCGCCGGCAATGTCAACATCGGTAGCGGCGACATCGGCGGGCTGACCGATACGGGATATACGGGCGCCTCGTTGAACGGCCTGTTCGGCGCCGGTCAGGTCAATTTCGAAGGCAAGACCGATCTCGACGTCAGCTACGAAGGGTTCGAGATCAGCGGTCAGGTCGGCGCCATAAACATCGCCAATGTCGCCGGATCCACCCTGGCCATCGACGGCGCCCAAGTTGGCATCGCGTTTGCCGCCCTGCAGACCGGAACCGTCAATGTCGGCGGCAATGGCGGCATCGCCGGCATCGGCGCGACGACAAGTACCAGTGTTTCGGCCATCAGCCTCTCCGGCGGCAACGACCTTATCAATGCAACGCTGAACTACAACGGTTCGATCAAGATCGATACGGGCGCTGTGCTGCAAGCTGGCGTCGGCGACTGGACCGAGCTGAACATGAGCGGTTCGGTCGTTTCGACTACGGCAATATCCGGGCTGGGGGCAGCAGCTTTCGTCTTCAGCGGCAACGCCAACGGGCTCTACAATATTTCGAGCACGATCGATCATACCGGCACAGCCGTCGGCGTGCTGTTTGACGGATCGTCCGAGGGAACGGTCACTTTCTCCGGCACGTCGAAGATTTTCAACACCAGCAGCGGCACCAACGGCGCCATCGTCAAGGCCCCGAGCATCGGGGTCGGCGAAGGCACGGGTACGCTCGCCTTCACCAATGGCGGCCTTGCCATCACCACCAGCAGCGGCGCCGGCTTCACCGCCAGCACCTCCGGCCCCGGCACGGTCAGCATCACCGGCCTCAACAACACCATCGCCACGACGACCGGAACCGCGCTCAAGCTCGACGGCGCGACGGTGGGCGCGGGCGGTCTCAATTTCAGCTCGGTGTCAGTCAATGGCGCGGCGACCGGCATTTTGCTCAACAATGTCAGTGGAAGCATTATCAATTTCGGTGTCGTCAACCTGCTCGACGTCACCTCACGCGGCGTCGACATTTCTGGCACTTTGGGCGGTATGGCGCTGAGCGCCGTCGGCCTCAACATCGGGTTGGGTGCCGCTAACGCCGTGGGCCTCGATCTCAATGGTGCGGCTCTCGGCACAAGCGTTATCTCGGTTAGCGACTTCGACGTCGACGGCGGCGGCTTTGCCGGCACGATCGGCATCGACATGGCTGGCACGACGGGTACCGGCACGATCCAACTCGGCGACTCAATCAACAACAACCCGGCTGGCCAGACCTCGACCATCGCCAATGTCGGCTATGGCGTCCAGTTCTCCAGCGCCACCAACGCCAAGCTGGTGTTCGGTGACGGCGCCGGCCCGGCCGAATCCTCGATTTCGACCACCGGCGGCCAGGTCATCCACACCACCGACGCCAGCCTGCCGGCCAATGGCAGCTACAATTTCAACGACGTCAATTTCACCGGCGACACCGCGAACCTGGCGTCGATCAGCGTCTATTATGTCACCGCAGGGGGAACCGGCGACGGCAGCCTCGCCAATCCTGGCAGCTATGCCGGAGCGCAGGCTTCCACGGCCAATGTCGTGGTGCTGATCGACAAGACCGTCGACGGCGGCCAGGCGACGATCGACCTCGGCGCGACAACGTTCCAGCTCGACGACGGACAGGTGTTGCTCGCCTTCAAGAGCAACGACGCGGCGGTGGATGTTTCGCAACTCGGCGTCGGCGCCGCCGGCGGCGCGTCGGCGGCGTTCCAGTTCACCACGATACAGAACACGACGATCGTCTCGGCGCCGGCGGGCATCGACACGCTGCGGCCGGTCCTGCAGAGCAACAACGCCACGCAGGTCATCAACCTGGCGACATCAGGCAGCGGCATCTTCACGGGCGGCATCCAGAACCTGATCGTCAGCAATCTCGGTTCCGGTGCGGGCGTTGCCGTCAACGCGACCGGCGCTTCCAGTTTCTTCGTCAAGAGCAACACCATCACCGCCGGCGGCAATGCGCTCGATTTCTCCACCACGGGAGCTCCGGCCAATACGCTTCTGCTTTCGATCGACGGCAACACGCTCAATTCGAGCGGCGGACTGGCGGCGTCCTTCACCGGGCAGAACATCGATGCCGACCTGAACTCGATCGCGATCAGGTCCTTTGCCGGCAATACGGTGACCGGCGGCACCGGCGGCGGCATCGCCTTCAACAATGTCCGTTTCGATTCAAACGGCACCGGCGGCACCGTCAGTGCCGGCACGCTCGACGTCGGCACGACCGCTGCGGGCGGGCGCGTCCAGGGCGACGGGCTTGGCTTCAACAACACCAGCGGTACGCTCGATCTCGGCACGTTCAGCGTCGCCAACAATGGCGGCACCGGCGTCATGGTCAGCGCCAAGACCACCAACTTCACGCTGAACAGCAGTGGCGGTTCGGTCGACACCACGGGCGGCAACGCGTTCGATCTCGACCCATTGACTGTCAACATGACGCTCGGCAGCGTCACCGCCACCGGCGGTGCCAATGGCATCATCTTCGACGGCGTCGCCGGCACTTTCAGCGTCACCGGCGCCACCACCATCACTGGCACCACCAACTACGGCATCAGTGCGATCAACACCAACACCGGCACCTTCAATTTCAACACGGTGACGGTGAACAACGCCGGCAGCAGTGGCGGCGGCATCCAGGTGGCGAGCGGCACGCTCAAGGTCACCGGTCTCGCCAACATCGACACCACAAGCGGCACCGGCGTCTCGCAAGGCACGGGCTCGACCAGCTTTACCGGTGGCCTGACCATCGACACCACCAGCGGCGACGGCTTCCTCGGCATCGCCGCCGGCTCGATCACTGTCATCGGAACCGGCAACACGATCACAACGGCGACGGGCCGGATCGTGTCGCTGCAGACCGCCGTGATCGGTGCCGGCGGTATGACATTCGACACGCTGAAGGCGACGGGAACGGTCGGCATCGGCGCCGGCGTACAACTCGCGACGGTCTCGGGCGGCAACTTCAACGGCGGCGCGCTTTCCGTCGCCGGCACAAGCAACAATGCGCTGGTGGTTCAGAACAGCACGTCGTCAGCGGTCAATTTCAACAGCGTGGTCGTCAGTTCGGCAAGCGCCAACGGCATCTATGTCGTCAACGGCGTGACCGGCCCGGTCACTATCGGCACGGTGACGATAGACAATACGGGCGGCGCGGGCGTGCGCGTCGACAGCTCGTCCGGCACGATAAACATCAATGGCGGCTCGATCGGTGCGACCGACGATCCGACCGGCTCCGCCGTCCAGCTTGTCGGCGGCGCCGCGACCTTGAACATCGCCGCTTCGCTCACCAAGACGACGACGGGCAAGATCGTCGACATTTCCGGCGTCACCGGCGGTAGTGTCACGCTGTCCGGCAACCTCAGCGCGACCGGCGGCGGCTTCGACAACGGCATCGATGTCCGCAACAATGGCGGCGGCACGTTCACCTTCAGCGGCGCCAAGACGCTTTCCACCGGCGGCTTTGCGGCTGTCAATCTGGCCAACAACGCTGGCGCGGCGATCGACTTCACCGGCGGCGGGCTGGTGATCAACACGACCTCCGGCCCTGGCATCGCCGCCAGCGGCGGCGCGACGGTCACGGTCACCGGCGCGTCCAATGCGATCACCACGAGCGTTGGGTCCGCACTGGACTTGTCCGGCGTGACCGTCGGTGCGGGCGGCATCAACCT
>NZ_RZPW01000295.1:0-7136 GCF_003998455.1 Mesorhizobium sp. M7A.F.Ca.CA.001.08.2.1
GCAGGTGGGCAAGGACGAGGGCACGGACCCCGAACGCTTCGCCGCGCTGACGGTCGCCGCCTATTCCGGAGCGATGTCGATGGCCAAGACGGCGCAGGATGCAAGCGTGCTGCGGGATTGTCTGGCGGGGCTGGAGCGCAGCGCGCCGTCGCCATCGCAGGGCGCATTGGCGGCCAGGCGACGCAACAGAATACTGCCACGGCCGGGAACCCCTTGACTCGCCGTGCTCTGGTTCAGCTACTCGGCCAGTGGCTTGATCGTCTCGTAGCCGTTGACGGATTCCGAACTGGTGCCTTCATCGTAGCGCCGGGCGAGCGCTGCCTGCAGATCTGGCGCATAGAGGGCGGTAAATGAATCCAGCGTCTCGCCGGCACCGTTCTTGAAGGTCTCCTTGACCGCCAGGACATTGTATTTGCACTCGCCCAGGCTGAATGTCTCCTTGCCCTTCACGACCAGGCTCAGCGTCTTGGTGCCCTTCGGCGGCTTGTTCGGCGACAACTCGACGAACTCTATCGCGGCCTTTGTCCCCGCCTTCAGCGGAAACAGTTTTCGCAGATCGGAAAACGGGATCATCGCCTGGCGACCGGTGTCGCTGTCGCGAAACACCTCGATCAGGCCGGCGAACAGATACTGGGTTTGAGGCGATTGCGATTCGTAGGTGTTGACAACCGACATCATCCCGCCAGCCACGGGCCGAAATTCGCTCTGGATGCCGGGTCTCGCCAGAACGAAACCCTTCCTGGCGGACTTGACGTCGACGCAACCGGCCGCATGCGCAGTGCTCGCGCACAACATCGCGGCCAGGATCATGCAGATAGGTGCGGCTTTCATTTTTCGTCCTCCTCCGCTTGCGCAAGCGAGACATGCCAGACCCGTGGCGTCATGTCGATGATGGCGCAGAGGCGCTGGACGACCGGCCGCTGTCCATGCTGAATCAGCGTATGATGAATCGCCGTTCGACTGCATCGCTTTCCCGACGCAACTTCCTGGCGCAGGCTGCAGGATTTGCCGCGGCCGGCGCCTTGTCGCGCCCGGCCTTCAGCCAGATCGGGCAACGCGTCCAGTCGATCGACGCCACCTTCCTGTTCATCGCCGATGTCCATGCCTGCCGCATGGCGAGCGGCTTGAGCCCCAACTGCCTGCAGGAAGGCAAGACCGACGCCGCGCTGCTGCGCAACGTGGCGGTGCTGAATGCGCTTGGCGACAAGGACTGGCCAACTGAGATCAATGGCGTCGCCACCGGCCTGCGTTCGGCCGGCAGGATAGGCACGCCGCTCGGCCTTGTCGTCGGCGGCGACATCACCGACGATGGCGGCGGCCAGATCACGCAGCCGAGCGAGGGCACCCAACTGCTCCAGTTCAGCCAACGCTACAGCCAGGGCGTCGGTCCCGATCGCGTGCACATGCCGGTTTATATCGGGCTCGGCAACCATGATCTCGACCAGAACGGCCCGCCGCACCATGTCGACTGGTATCGGCGCGAACTGCGCGACTATGTCGAGGTCAACCATCGCGCCGGCGTGTTCTTCAAGCCGCCGGTGCCTGCCACCGACTACGATGTCGACACCGACTGTTACTCCTGGGACTGGGGCGGCCTGCATCTGATCCAGACGCATCGTTTCGCCGGCGATACCGGCCACGGCGCCGAGAGCAGCCTGCCATGGCTGAAGCAGGATCTGGCGACCTATGCGGCGGACGGCCGTCCGGTCATCCTGTTCCAGCATTATGGCTGGGACACTTTCTCGGTGGAACGTTGGGATGCCGCCAAGCGGCACTTCGACGATGACGGCAGTGGTGCGCCGCATTGGTGGAGCGAGGCCGACCGGCAGGCGTTGCTGGCGGCGCTGAAGGGCTACAATGTCGTCGGCATTTTCCATGGCCACCAGCACGAAACGCCGCTGATCTATCGCAGGGACGGGATCGACCTGTTCAAGCCGAAGGCTGCCTATATGGGCGGTTTCGCGCTGATCAGGGTGACCAGCGACGGCATGGACGTGGTGCTGGGCGAGGCGGCCGGCGATCACGGCGAGGTCGTCTTCACCAATGCTTTCAGCAAGGGTTGGAGCACCTGAAAAAGGCGGCCTTCGCGACCGCCTTTCCCTCGACAAAGCGCGTTTGTCTATGTCGGATCAGAGCGCCTTCTTGACCTTGTCCTTGACGTCGCCATAGGCCTTCTGCACCTTACCGGCGGTCCGGTCGCCCGTGCCTTCGGCCTGGGTCTGCCTGTTGCCGGTCGCCTTGCCCGCGGCTTCCTTGACCGAGCCCTTGACCTGCTTGGCCACGCCCGCAACCTGATCCTTGTTCACCATTTTTTGCGCATCTCCTGGGGTTCTGAATTCGGAGGAATTCATTTGCGGTAGCTAACGAGCCGGCGTCGGTTAGGTTCCAGGCGTCGCCCGGACGGCAGATCAGGTCGCGCGGCCGCCGCCCTGGGGCAGGCTGGTGGGCTAGGCTGCGAACACGCGTCGACCATGGAATTTGGATGGCCGTGCATGCGGGGAGAAAAATGGCTGAATTCACTCTCTATATCGGCAACAAGTGTTTCTCCTCATGGTCGTTGCGGCCATGGCTGGCGATGAGGCACCTGGAGATCCCGTTCGAGGAAGGTTTCGTGCGGCTGCGCACGCCTGAAACCTTTGCCAATCTGGCGAAAGTGTCGCCGACCGGTCAGGTGCCGGTGCTGAATCACAATGGCAAGATCGTCTGGGAAACCCTTGCCATCCTTGAATATCTCGCCGACCTGTTTCCCGAGAGAAATCTCTGGCCGGCCGATATCGACGCCCGCGCGCTGGCGCGTTCGGCCGCGAGCGAGATGCATTCCGGCTTTCGCGAAGTCCGCTATGGCTGGCCGATGAATTTGCGCCGGCCGAAGGGCCACAAGCCGCTCGACGCCGAGGGCGAGGCGCAACGCGCCCGCATCGAGGTGCTGTGGCGCGAGTGCCGGGAAAAATACGGCAGGGGCGGCCCGTTCCTGTTTGGCCATTTCACCGCGGCCGACGCCATGTATGCTCCTGTCGTCACCCGTTTCGACACCTATGGCGGCACGCTGGCGCCGGATACGCGCGCCTATGTCGACGCCGTGCTGGCAACGCCGGCGATGCGGCACTGGTATGCCGAGGCGGCCAAGGAGAGGTGGCCGGAACCCGGCCCGGACGAATAGCCGGATCCAACGAAAACGCCCCTCGCACCTTTTATCGTGCGGGGGGCGTCTTTGCCATCAACCGTTCTTTCGATTGCTCTCACGAACTGCTGACGACAAGGCATAAATGCGCCTTTGCGCGGATGGTTCCTGGATGCCAGAAAATTTTTTCAACTTGGCGCAAGCGCGCTGTTTGGCGCCCGGTTTGCCGTCATGCCAGCAGGTTTGGCCTGGCGTTTTGGGAGAAATCCGCATCTGTGGCTTTATGCAAATTTGACAGCGCGCCAAAAGAAGCCTACAAGCAAATCGTCGATATTTGTTTGACTGACTTTTGTTATCCGCGCTTTCGAGCGCGCCTTTGACGAACTTCCCACATCAAAAATCGGGACAAACGACGTTGTGCATCCGCATGGCGTCGAACGAATATTTGCCATGGAAAGGGTTCGTCATGAGCACCGGCACAGTTAAATGGTTCAACGCCACCAAAGGTTTTGGTTTTATTCAGCCTGACGACGGCTCGGCCGACGTTTTTGTCCACATCTCGGCCGTAGAGCGCGCCGGCATGCGTGACATCGTCGAGGGCCAGAAGCTCGGCTACGAGATGGTCCGCGACAACAAGTCGGGCAAGATGTCCGCCGACCAGTTGAAGGCGGCCTGAAAAACGAATTCTGCTCTCCCGGTGACCACGGATGTACTGGCACCGGTGAGTGGCGAATTCGGGCGCATGGCCGCGGCGACCTGAGTTTCCACGGCATATCATGTGCATAAGCAGGGCGTTCCCGTGCGGTGCATCCTTTTGGATGTCATCTGGTTGCGCGACGCTCTCATGGAAGGTCAGGCGGTGCCTGGCCTTTTTCATTTTCCGCGCCTTGCCGCCGAAAGTGCGCTGCGCGCCGGCCTGGACGTGCTAAGGGACGCTCCAGCAATTTGAATTCGCCGCGCGTATTGCTTTGTGCGTGATCCTGACCGAAGACCCGGTCTCGCTCCATCGGCACAGGCTCCTGACAGGAGAAAGATTTGACCACCAGTTCAAAGACAACCGTCGATCAGGCCGTGTCCCTGTTCAGCAAGACGCAAACCCAGTCGATGTCGCTCAACCGCATCAATTCCGAGCGCGACGCCGTCAGCGAGGCACGCGAAGCCAAGACCGCGCGTCTGCGCGAATTGCGCCTGGAGAAGGAGGCCGACGAGATGGCCGCCGCCGCCGCGCTAGCCGCTTTGCCGAAGCGGGCCGGACGACGCTGATGGCCACCAAACGCGTACCGCCAACACCGATCGCCGCCGACGCAACCATTGCCGATATGGTCGAAGGCCTCGACAAGCCGGTCGAATTCGTCCGGCGTGTGCTGGAAAAGCTCGAGCGCTGCAAGCGTGCCCACGGTGATGCCCAGGTTCGCGTCGGCGTGCGCGGCCGCGCCGAATGCCCGAACTACCTGATCGAGTATGTCCGCGAAGACGCCAAGACCCATGAGCGGGTGACGTATCAGGACGCCGCCTACAGCGGCAGCACGCATCGCGAGCTGGCAGCCCATCACATCGAGGCGGTGAAAAACTGGTCGCCCGAGGAAATGAACATCACGGCCGTTTCGGCGCTGATCGGCCGCCTGCGCAATCCGCGCGCCCCATCATCGCGCTTCGCCGACGAGGACTGACATGGCCATAAAATTCTCCTCCACGGATCAGCCGGCAGCCTCGGGTGCCGTGGCAAAACCGGCCAAGCCGGTTGCCGCGCCGAAAGCCGGCGACGCCACCGAGGCCGCGACCGACCTGTTCAAGTCGCCGGCGGATTCGCCGAAGGGCAAGACGGCCAAGAAGAAATAGCGCCTTGCCGCAAGACGCCGATCACAACCCCGCCGCGCCAGGGCTGTCCGCCCTGGTGGCCGCCGCAAGCGTTTTGTCGTCGCAACAGGGCACCTTCGATTGCCAAAGCTGCGGTGCCTGCTGTTCCTATTCGGCCGAGTGGCCGCGCTTTTCCACCGAGGATGACGCACAGCTCGACCGTATCCCGGAAAAATATGTCGCATCCGACCTGTCAGGCATGCGTTGCGAGGGCGTGCGCTGCTCGGCGCTGTCCGGCGAGATCGGCAAGTCGACCGCTTGCGGCATCTACGACGTGCGGCCGGACGTCTGTCGCGCCTGCATGCCCGGCGACGAGGAGTGTCTGATGGCACGCCAGGCGCTCGGATTACCGGTGTAGCCAATCTCCCGTCGCCTCCGCTTGTGCGCCGACCCGCAGCCCGGTACCTTCCTGGCCGGGTAGGGTGGCGGAGGAACCATCGTGAGCATCGAATTTCTGTTGACGTCCCTGATTGTCGTGGCTTCGCCCGGCACCGGCGTTCTCTACACGCTGAGCGCCGGCCTCTCGCGCGGTGCGCGGGCCAGCGTCATCGCCGCCTTCGGCTGCACGCTCGGCATCATCCCGCACATGGCCGCCGCCATCACTGGCCTGGCGGCGCTGCTGCACACCAGTGCGCTCGCCTTCGAGACGCTGAAATATCTCGGCGTCGCCTACCTGCTCTACATGGCCTGGAACACGCTGAAGGAAAAGGGCGGCCTCAGCGTCGAGCAGGATGTGACGCCGCGCTCGGCCGGCAAGGTGATTGCCACCGGTATCCTCGTCAACGTGCTCAATCCGAAACTGTCGATTTTCTTCTTCGCCTTCCTGCCGCAGTTCGTCAGCACCACCGAGCCCAATGCGCTGTCGAAAATGCTGGAACTGAGTTCCGTCTTCATGCTTTTGACCTTCGTGGTTTTCGTCGGCTACGGCATCTTCGCAGCCTCGATCCGCAGCCATGTCGTCTCGCGGCCAATGGTGTTGACCTGGATGCGCCGGACCTTCGCCGGCGCCTTCGTCATGCTCGGCGCAAAGCTGGCGCTGGCCGATCGGTAGCGGGGAGCGGTTCAGTCTCGCTGATCCGCTCTCCTTTGTTGCGCTATTCCGGGCGAAAAGCGGTTATGCGCTTTCGGGGCATTGCTCGGCGCGCGCTACCCCTTCACATAGCCCATCGCTTGGACGATCCGCCCATCGGCCACACGCATGAGGTTGACGCCGCGCAGCGAATTGCCGTCGGTCATGAAATAGCGCCAGCGGATCGTTGCCCGGTCACCGGCAACGAAGGTTTCCTCGATATCGAAGCGCGTGCCGGCTTGGGTCGCGATCGCCGTCCAAAGCCCGACGCACGCTTCCTTGCCGGCATGGCGGGCGCCGTCCGGCGCCGGCACGGTGTTCTCGATCACGCAATCGTCGGCCACCAGCTCGGCGAGTGCCGAAGGATCATGGCGCTGGAATACGTCGTTGTAGCGCCGCATGATCTCGGCCGTCTGCTGGGACAGACCGTACGCGTTTGCGTCCATGACAAGCTCCTGTGTCATCTTCTTTCTCCTGGCTTCATTGACCTTTGGTGGCTTCGACGAGCGTTGCCTTGAGGGTGATCTGAGACACGCCGCCAAGGGCCCGCGAGACGAGGCAGCCCGCCTTGGCGGACTGTGCAAGGCGCTCGAATTCATCTTCGGCAAGTCCCGCGACCTCTGCCTCGGTTTCGAGTTCGATGCGGGTGATCGTCGGACCGGCAGCGGTTGCGCCAAGATGCAACTTGGCGACGGTGCTGATGCTTGTCGGGACATGATTGGCGTTGCCCAGCATGGCGCTCAGCGCCATCGAGAAGCAGCCTGCATGCGCCGCGGCGATCAGTTCTTCCGGGTTGGTGCCCGGACCGTTCTCGAAACGCGACGGGAAGGAATAGGCGCCTTCGAAGACGCCGCTGCCGAGCCGCAACCGGCCCGAACCTTCCTTCAGCGTCCCTTGCCACTTGGCCGAGGCTTCACGAATTGTCATGGTCGTTCTCCCTTGGGTTTGAGGACTCGATGGGTCAGGCGCCGTCGATGATCACCTTCCCGAAGACGTCGCCCTGCTGGAAATAGCGATAGGCATCGCCGGCCTCGGTGAAGGCGAAGACCTTGTCGATGACGGGCCGCAGGCGGTGCTGCGAGACGGCGC
>NZ_RZPW01000296.1:0-7062 GCF_003998455.1 Mesorhizobium sp. M7A.F.Ca.CA.001.08.2.1
CCGCGCCACGATCAATACCGCCGCGCCCGCCAAAAACATCGCCATCAACCCACCGCGCAGCGAAACCACGGCGGTGACCACCAGTGCGGCCCATTCCGCCGGGCCGGCGTTCAACAGCTCGGGCGCTACCAGCGTCGTCAGCACCGCCGCCGGCACGGCATTGAGGCCGGCCTCGACGCGGGGATGGATGGTATCGAAGCGCGATATCACCAGGTGCCCGCCGATGCGCGTCAGATAGGTCGCGATTGCGCCGGCGATAATGATCCAGAAGGTCGTGCTCATGGCCGTGCCTTTACGCCGCTATGGTGGGGAGGCAGGATGACCGCCAGCAGCACACCGGCAACAGCGCCAATCGAGACATGCCAGGGCGAGCCCACGGTCTTGTAGGCGATGATGGAGGCGGCAGCGCTGGCAATGACCACCGGCAGCCACAGAGGCCGCTTGCGGAAGCCCAGCACGAGACCGAGGAAATAGATCGGCAGCAGGAAATCGATGCCCAGCGCGTGCGTGTCGGGGATCAGCTTGCCGAACAGCGCACCAAGCGCGCTTTCGACGATCCAGAACAGATAGACAGGCAAGCCAAGTCCCAGATACCAGGCAAAGCCGACCGTCTGGCCGGATTGCGCCCTCGCCTCGGCCACCGCGAATTGCGGATCGGTCAGGATGAAATAACCAAGCGCCTGCTGGATGAGGGGCCAGTGCGCGATGCGCCGGCCGATGCCGGCGGAATAGAGCACGTGGCGGAAATTGACGGCGAAGATCGACAGCACGATCAGCCACGGCGCCACATGCTGGCCGAACAGCTGGATGCCGACCATCTGGCTGGCGCCGCCATAGACCAGCGCACTCATCAGAAAGGCTTCCAGGACCGAGAAGCCATTGTCCACGGCGAGCGCGCCGAACAGCACCGCAAACGGCGCCGAGGCCACCACCACAGGCATCGACAGCCGCACGCCTTGCCAGAAATCGCTTCTGTCGCCGCTCTCGGAAATTACGTCCGTCGCCATCAACCACTCCTGATGCATGTCGCCCAAAAGGGGGATAACGACATGCACAACAACAAGGGAAGCGCGGTATGTAGGTGGCGCGGCTTGCCGTGTCACACGAATTCGCTTGAGCCAAACGATCAGCGGAAATGATCGCTGGATCGGCTGAGTTAGACGCTTATTCCTTCAGGATCTTGCCCTCGATCGCCCTGCCCCAGTCGAGCAGCGGCTTGGCGCGCAAGGTGAAATCGACGAGCTCGTCGACCAGATCAGCCGTATGGATTCCCGCGGGATCGATAACATGCTGGACGACAAAATGCCGGTTGCGGATGGCGGCGACAAGGTCGGGATCGCTGATTTCCTCGAAGCCGCGTGGCGTACGCTTCATACGGCCTTCGGTCTCGAGTTCAAGCCGGTTCTTCTTCAACGCCGCCACCAGGGCGCGAAACCTGTCCGGCTTCGTCGCGATGGCTTTGCGCATCGCCAGCAGCAACGCCGGCTCCGGCTGCCACCAGGCAATGTCGGCAAAGCAGCGCTCAAGCCCGATATGGACGTAGAACACGCCCTGCTCCATCTTGGTGCCGTCGGGCGACAGGATGGCCGACAAATGCCTGTTGTAAGGCCGCTTGTCTTTGGCGAAGCGCACGTCGCGATTGATGCGGAACAGCGACTTCTTGCGATCACCGCGCAGGCCAAGCCCGGCCTCGGCGAAGCGCTCGGTCAGCGTGTCGACGAGATCACTGAGCGGATCGCGCAATTCCTGTTCGAACAGGTCACGGTTCTCCCAAAACCACTCTCGGTTCTGGTGGAAATCCAGCGCCTTGAGGAACGGAATGGCTTTTGGGCCGAACCCTTTGAATGCGCCGTCCATCAGGCCTTGCCGATCCGCGCCAGCCAGGCATCCTCGTCGATCACCTCGATGCCGAGTTCGCTGGCGAGCTTGAGCTTGGAGCCGGCACCCGGCCCGGCGACCACCAGATCCGTCTTCGCCGAAACCGAGCCCGCGACCTTGGCGCCGAGGCGCTCCGCCATCGCCTTGGCCTCGGAGCGTGTCATCTTCTCCAGCGAGCCGGTGAACACGACCGTTTTGCCGGCGACCTCGCTGTCGGCCGAAACGGTGACGACATACGGCTTCGGCTTGACCTGCTCGAGCAGCTTCTCAAGCACCTCGTCGTTGCGCTCATTGCCGAAGAAGCCGCGCAGCGCATCGATCACCGTATCGCCGATGCCGTTGACCGATGGGAAAACAGTATGTGGATCCTCCGCGGCCGCAGTCTCCTTGCCGACGCGGATCAGCTCCTCGATGGTCGAGAAGGTGCGGGCAAGCACGGCCGCCGTCGTTTCGCCGATATGGCGGATGCCGAGCGCGAAGATGAAACGGTCGAGTTCCGGCTCGCGGCGCGAGTCGATGGCCGCGAACAGCTTGTCGAGGCTTTCATAGTTGCGATCCTCGACGCTGCGCACATTCTTGCGTGTCTTGCCCGATGCGGCTTCGCGCTGCCTGGCCTGCTCCTCGCGGCGCTCGGCCAGCGCCCTGGTGACGGCCGGACGGCGGTCCCTGAGCGTGAAGATATCGGCGGCGGTCCTGATCAATCCCGCATTGAAGAACGTGTCTATGTTCTCCGCGCCGAGGCCTTCGATGTCCAGGGCGCCGCGTGACACGAAGTGGCGCAATCCCTCCACCGCCTGCGCCGGGCAGATCAGCTCGCCGGTGCAGCGGCGGCGGGAATCCTCCTTGCCGGTCTTCTCGTTGATCTCGCGCGTCGCCGGCGAGCCGCATATCGGACAGGTGTGCGGGAATTCGTACGGCACGGCATCGGCCGGCCGCTTGTCGATGACGACGCTGACGATCTGCGGAATGACATCGCCTGCCCGCTGGATCACGACCGTATCGCCGATGCGCACGTCGATGCCGTCGCGGATCGGCTGGCCGGTCGAGTCCAGGCCCTTGATATAATCCTCATTGTGCAGCGTGACGTTCTCGACCACGACGCCGCCGACCGTGACCGGCGCCAGCCGCGCGACTGGCGCCAGCGTACCGGTACGGCCGACCTGGATGTCGATCTTCTGAACGGTCGTCATCGCCTGTTCGGCCGGAAATTTATGCGCGATCGCCCAGCGCGGTTCGCCGGTGACGAAGCCCCAGCGGCGTTGCAACTCCAGCTGGTCGACCTTGTAGACGACGCCGTCGATATCGTAGCCGAGCGCGGAGCGCTGCTCCTCGATCCGATGATAATGCGCGATCAACTCCTCGGCCGATTTCGCCCGCACCATCAGCGGACTGATCTTGAACCCCCACTCGGCGAATTTCTGCACCGAATCATACTGGGTCGGAGCCGGATCCGCTGTCGTGTAACCCCAGGCATAGGCGAAGAATTTGAGGTTTCGGCTGGCGGTGACGGACGGATCCTTCTGGCGCAGCGACCCGGCCGCCGTGTTGCGCGGATTGACGTAGTCCTGGCCGCCGACGGCGGCCGAGCGCTGCTTCAGCGCCTCGAATTCCGCATAGGTCATGTAGACCTCGCCGCGGATCTCGATGGTTTCGGGCCAGCCCGAGCCTTTCAGCTTTGCAGGGATGTCGGCGATGGTCTTCAAATTGGCGGTGATGTCTTCGCCGACGGCGCCGTTGCCACGCGTTGCGCCCTGCACGAACACACCGTTTTCGTAACGCAGCGAAGCCGATAGCCCGTCGATCTTCGGTTCGGCCGTGAACGCAATGTCGAGTTCCTTGTCGCGATCGAAGAACCGCCGCCCGCGTTCGATGAAATCCGTGACATCATCGTCTGTATAGGCCTTGGCAAGGCTGAGCATCGGCACGGCATGGCGCACCTTGGTAAAGCCTTCCGCGGGCGCTGCTCCGACCCTGAGCGATGGCGAATCCTCGCGCACCAGCGCCGGAAAGCGCTCCTCGATGGCAAGGTTGCGCCGCGCCAGCGCATCATACTCGGCATCGGTGATAACAGGCGCATCTTCGGTATGGTAGCGCCGGTCGTGCTCGGCGATCTCTTCCGCCAGCCGCTTCAGCTCGGCTTCGGCCTCGCTCTCACTGAGCGAATCGACAGGTTTTTCAGCCATGCTTTCCTTCCCCGGACGGTGGCCCGCCACAATAGATCAGGATTTTGGGAAAATCATTCCTGAACAGCAGGATGGAGCCATATCCTGACTCGATCCCTGACACCTGTTGTTCTTATGCCGCCGTGGTGTTTTCACGCAGCAATCGCTCGGCGGCGGCGCGCGCCTCGTCGGTGATGGTGGCGCCGGCCAGCATGCGCGCGATCTCTTCCTGCCGCGCCGGCCGGTCCATCTCGGCAATGCCGGTGGCGACACGGTCGGTGGTGCCGGATTTGGAGATCAGGAAATGCGTCGCCGCGCGTGCCGCGACCTGTGGCGCATGCGTCACCGAGAGCACCTGGACGCGCTTCGACAGCCGCGCCAGCCGCTGGCCGATGGCGTCGGCGACGGCGCCGCCCACCCCAGTATCGATTTCATCGAAAACCAGCGTCGGCGCCGAGCCGCGGTCGGCCAGCGCGACCTTCAACGCCAGAAGGAAGCGCGAAAGTTCGCCGCCGGACGCTACTTTCATCATCGGCCCGGGCCGCGTGCCTGGATTGGTGCGCACCCAGAATTCGATCTGGTCGATGCCCTCTTCCATGCGGCTCTCGGCCTCGCTCTTCATTTCCACGATAAAGGCGGCGCGTTCGAGCTTCAGCGCCGGCAATTCCGCCATCACCGCCTTGGTCAGGCCGACCGCCGCCGCGTGGCGAAGCGAAGACAGCTGCGCGGCGGCAATGTCGTAGGTCTCGCGTGCCGCGGCGGCCTGCTTTTCCAGCCCGTGCAGGCGCTCCTCGCCGGCATCGAGATCGGCAAGATCGGCCGACATCGTGTCGCGAAGCTGCGCCAGATCGTCGACGGCGACGCTGTGCTTGCGCGAGGCCGCGCGCAGCGAAAACAGCCGCTCCTCCGCCTTCTCCAACCGCTGCGGATCATATTCGGTGGCGCGCAGTGCTGCCTCGACGCCCGATTGCGCCGCGTCGAGCGACAGCATCGCCTCGTCGAGCGACTTGACGACGTCGTCGAGCAGGCCGGGCGCCTCGGTCACCTTGCGCTGCAGTCGTCGCAGCAGGCTGGCCAGTTGCGGCAAGGGCGAGGACGGGCCGGACAGCACATCCTGCGCATCATGGATTTCGGAAGCGATCTTCTCGGCTCGCATCATCGATGCGCGCAGTTCGGCGAGATCCGTCTCCTCGCCCGGCTGCGGATCGAGCTTCGTCAACTCCGCCACCGCGGCGCGCAAATAGTCGGCCTCGCGCGCGGCCGCCGCCACCTTGGCGCGGTGGCGCGACAGCTCCTGCTCGCAGGCGCGCCAGTGCCGCCATGCCTCGCCGGTCGAGCGGACGGCGCCGAGATGGCCACCGAAAGCATCAAGCACCTCGCGATGCGCGCCGGGATCGACCAGCGCGCGTTCATCGTGCTGGCCGTGGATCTCGACCAGCGCGCGCCCGACATCGCGCATCAGCGTGACGCTCGAAGGCTGATCGTTGACGAAGACACGGGTGCGGCCATCCGCCGTCTGCAGGCGGCGCAGGATGATGTCGCCGTCATCCTCGATCGCATTGTCGGCAAGCAGCGCACGCGCCGGATGATTGCGCGGCACGTCGAAGACGGCGATGACCTGGCCTTGGGCCGCGCCATGGCGCACCAGCGACGCGTCGCCGCGCGCACCGAGCGCCAGCGACAGGGCATCGAGCAGGATGGATTTGCCGGCACCGGTTTCGCCGGTCAGCACCGAAAGACCCGGCTGGAAGTCGATATCCAGCTTCTCGATCAGGACGATATCGCGGATCGACAGTCTGGAAAGCATCAGAACCCGAATCTAGAACGGCACGCGACCATTTGCAGTCGCAGCGCCGCACTATCTTTTTGTTTGAGCACCGGATCAATCCGAAAAGCGCTGTGAACGCTTCAGTCGATGCTCATACGTCAGGCGCCGGTGATCATCTTTCCGGCCTTGGATATCCACGACCCTGCATTTTCGCGCGGTGCAAGCCCATTGCTCTGCAAGAGCTTGTAGGAATCCTTGTACCACGGGCTGTCAGGGTAGTTGGTGCCGAGCACGGCGGCGGCCGTCTGCGCCTCCGAAGTCAGACCCATCGCGTAATAGCTTTCGGTCAGACGCGCGAGCGCCTCCTCGACATGGCGCGTGTTGGAATAGTTCTCGACCACGGTGCGGAAGCGCTTGACGGCGGCGATGTATTCACGCCGCTCGAGATAGTAGCGGCCGATCTGCATCTCCTTGCCTGCCAACTGATCGTTGGCGAAGCGGATCTTTTCCTTGGCGTCGTCGACATATTCCGATGTCGGCCAGCGGGTGACCAGATCCTGCATCGTCTGGACGGTCTGACGCGCTTCCTTCTGGTCCTGCGTCACGTCCTTGATCTGGCGGTAGTAGCTCAAGCCGATGATGTACTGCGCATAAGCAGCGTCATCGGTCGACGGGTAAAGCGTGAGATAACGCTTGGCCGAGCCGATCGCCTCGTCGTAATTGCCCTGGCGATAGTCGGCGAAAGCGCCCATCACCATCGATTTGCGGGCCCATTCCGAATAGGGATGCTGGCGGTCGACGGCGTCGAACTTGCGGCTCGCCTCCTGCAGGCGCCCGGCATTGAGATTGGCAAGGCCCTGGTTGTAGAGAACATCGGCCGGCTCGGTCTGGTCGACATAGGTCGACAGGTCGATATCTTTCTCCGACGACATGCAGGCCGACAGGAAGAGCGATGGAACAACTACTGAAAGCGCCAGGAAAACGGCCCTCTGCGGTGCTTTCAATTGACCAACTCGCTTGAAGAACATGATTGGATCTCGCCCTTTCGGCGCTATTTCAATGCCAGTTGCATGCCATTGTTTCAAAACTGGTCCCCACTTTTGAACGACATGCACTAATCGACGGCAGCAGCCATAAACCATAACCGCCTTGCCCGGCAACGCTATCTCCGGCCAATCGCACATTTTTGTGGCGGCCGGACGCAGCTTGGACATCAATGCAATTTCACTGGCAGGTGGTGCATTCCTGCAAAAC
>NZ_RZPW01000297.1:0-6997 GCF_003998455.1 Mesorhizobium sp. M7A.F.Ca.CA.001.08.2.1
AGCCGAAGCTGATCGTGGTCGTTGCGTTCGACCGCGGCGACGATGGCGAGTTGTTCACTGCATACGGCCCGACAGATCAGCAGAGCGAGGACCGAGCTACCCGGACGGCAAAGGCGCTGGCGGGAAAGCATGTCGGTGTCATAGCATGGAGTCGCGACGCCGACCCGGCGCTTGGCGACTATGGGCCGCCGACTGTGCTTTTCACCGATGGCGATGTGCCGGACATGGAGTGAAAATGATCAATCCACCGAAGCAACAAGAGGATTACGCAGATCGCCCGCTCGACTGCCAGGAGGCCATGGAGCCGGGTTTTCAGGCGATCATCGACTGCATGTTGGAAGTAGGCTGGACGCGAGGCGAGACCTTGCGGGCGCTGAAGAGGCTGATTGCCGTCGACAATATGACCCAGAAAGAGAACGCCAGGATGGAAACACAGCTCGCAATTGCGCGGGCCATGATCCGAGCCGGGCGTTAGCAATGACGTCGATTCCGAATTCAGGAATGGATCGTGCGGAAGTAGCCAGCGGCCACCGCAAAGCGCATGGTCGTGCCCATAAAGCCGCCAAAGCCAGCCGACATTATGTCCGCGTGTTAATAACGACCTTGGCGACCTTTGCAGGTAAAATTGGAGCTAATCAGCAATGATTGGCTTAGGTGTGCTGCACCGCTATTCTTTTCATACATCTCGCACGTATCCGTATCTCTGGATACATTGGGGGCCTCATATAATGAAGGCAGGCATTCGTGCCAACCCAGATCGAATCCGGTCGGCGGAAAGTCCTCAAAGCTGCTCTAGGGGGCTTGGGGCTGCTGACATTGTCCCGAAAATCGCGGGCTGACGTCCAGCCCTTTCAATTCGGCCTGACCCCGGTTTTCCTGTCCAACGACCTTGAGCTGCTTGGCCACCTGCAGGCGTACCTGTCATCCAGGCTTGGCAGCCCAGTCGAACTCGTGACGCGTCGGACCTATCAGGAAATCACCTCGCTGCTCGTATCGGGCCAGATTCAATCGGCCTGGATCTGCGGCTATCCCTATGTCCAGTACAAGGCCGCTCTCGATCTCGTGGCCACCCCGGTCTGGCACGGGAAGCCGCTCTACCAATCTTACATGATCGCCGCCACCAGCCGGGCCGTCGCGGACTGGACCGGACTCAAAGGCGATGTTCATGCGTTTTCCGACCCGGATTCGAACTCGGGATTTCTTGTAACCCGAACGCTTCTGGCGAAGAACAAGCTCCTGCCCGAGCAGTTCTTCTCACGGAGCTTCTTTACCTACGGACACCGCAATGTCGTCCGGGCAGTGGCTTCCGGCCTGGCGCAATCGGGCAGCGTCGACGGCTATGTCTACGAGGTGATGCGCGAGACAGAGCCTGATCTGATCAAGCAAACCAGAATCGTCCGCAGTTCGGAATGGCTGGGATTTCCTCCGGTCGCTTCGCCCAAATCCCTGGCGGCCGATCCGAGGGTGATAGCCCTGCGGCAGGCTCTCGTTTCCATGAAGGGCGATCCCGAGGGACAGAAGGTTCTCGATCTTCTTCGACTTGACGGATTTCTGGCAACCGACCCCTCGCTCTTCGACACGATCGCGGCCGAAGTCGAAATCGTGAGGCAGTTCGGATGAATCTTTTCAGCCGCCTGCGCTCGATTCCTGTCTCATACCGCGTGCCCGCGCTGGTAGCGATCCTCATGGTCGTGATCAGCGCCACCATCTCAGAACGCGTTCTCGACCGCCTGTCCAGGACTCAGGAGGGTTTTCTGGACGGGCTCGCGGAGACATACCTCGATGGCCTGTCGTCGGCCGTCGTGCCGGCTGTGCTGCGGGGCGATGTCTGGGAAGTCTACGATGCGCTCGACAGGTCCTCGTCGTCCTACGAGGCGTTGTCTCCGATCGAAACTGTCGTCACCGGGGCGGACGGCCGGGTCCTCGCCGCGACCGATCCGACCCGGATAGCCACGTTCTCGCAGCTGCCGGAACGCTACCTGAACCGCTACGGTCCCGGGATCGTGACGATCGACGGTTCCACGCTGACGGGCTTCGCCAAGCGGGACCTGATCTATCAAGGCCATCCTATCGGCGCCATTCACGCGACCTTCGACGTGTCTCACCTGTTCGCCGAACGGCGCGAGATTCTGGTTACGCTCTTGGTGACGAACGGCGTTCTGGCCATCCTGTTTTCCCTCGGCGGCTTCCTGCTCGTGCGGAGGATGATCGCTCCCATGCGGGTCCTTGAGAACCATATGCGCTCGGCGGCGCATGGGGCAGCCGAGCCGATTGCGTCCAGCGACATCCCGGAGGGAGATTCGGAAGTCGCGGGGCTGTTTCGCGGCTACAACATGCTCGTCCATGCCGAACGCGAGCGCGCGAACTTCGCCATGCAGCTCGCCGAGGAAGAAAAGCTGTCCAGCCTGGGAAGGCTGGCGTCCGGAATGGCGCATGAGATCAACAACCCGCTGGGCGGCCTGTTCAATGCCCTGGACACGCTAAAGACCCATGGCCAGACTCCCGGAGTGCGCGAGACGTCGATCAGCCTGATCGAGCGGGGCCTCGCAGGCATACGGGACGTGGTCGAGGCCGCGCTTGCGACATACCGCCCGGAACGGTCGCAGCGCCCGCTGACCGCCGACGATTTCGACGACGTCCGCTTGCTGCTGAAGCCTGAACTGCACAGGAGGCGGCAGCGGCTGGACTGTGACGTCGGCTGGAGCGGCGAGCGGGAACTGCCGATCAGGGGCGGGCCCGTTCGCCAGGCGGTGCTGAACCTCCTTCTCAATGCGAGCACGATCACGCCCGAAGGCGGTTCTATATCGCTGAGAGCGCACCGCGCTGGAAACGTGCTGACTATCGAGATCGGCGACCAGGGGCCGGGAATGCCCGGCGATATCGCTGCGGTGCTCATCGACCCCGATCCCGGACCCGCGGTCAGGGCAGGCCGCGGGCTGGGTCTATGGATGGTGCGTCGCGTGGTCGACGATCTCGGCGGGAGCGCAAGCATCGTCGCAAAAAAAGACGGGGGGACAGCGGTGATGCTGACCATCCCGTTCGAAGGGGAGGTCAAGAAAGCCAATGCAGCCTGATCAAGCCCGCATAGGCCTCGTCGAGGACGATCCAGTGATGGGAGGCTCGATCGTCCAACGCTTGGAACTCGAAGGCTGGCGGGTGACATGGTGGCAGTCCGGCCGGGAGGCAATCTCCGGGATAGGCGGGCTTTCAGGTTCGCTAGACCTGGTGATCTGCGACGTCCGCCTGCCGGACATATCCGGCGAGACCGTCTTCAACGAACTTGCCAACCAGCCGAACTCGCCGCCCTTCATGTTCGTCACCGGGTACGGCGAAATCGACCAGGCGGTCCGCCTGATGCGATCCGGCGCCGTCGATTTCATGACCAAGCCGTTCGCGATGGACGAATTCCTGAGGCGAATCGACGCCGGGCGGCGGACAACGCACAGCCAGCTGCGGCAGAAAGGCTATTTCCTCGGCGAATCGCCGGCCATCCAGCACGCCGAGGACCTCCTGCGTCGGTATGCGGCCCATGACCTGCCAGTGCTGATCACGGGGGAGACCGGATCAGGCAAGGAGATGGCGGCGAGGCTGCTGCACGAAATCTCGCCGCGAAGCAAAGAGCCGTTCGTGGCCGTCAACTGCGCGGCGATCCCGGCCGACCTCCTCGAAAGCGAGATATTCGGCCACGAGAAGGGGGCTTTCACCGGGGCCCAGCAAAGGCACCTCGGCTATGCAGAGCGGGCGGGCAAGGGTACGCTGTTTCTCGACGAAATCGGCGACATGCCGCTGGCCCTCCAGGCGAAGCTCCTAAGGCTGATAGAGGAAGGCAGCTTCAACCGTGTCGGCGGAGAAACGGCCTGCACGTTCCGCGCCCGTGTGGTTTCAGCTACCCATAGAGACCTTGCGCGTCACGGAGGGTCCTCGGGTTTTCGGGAAGACCTTTATTTCCGGTTGGCGGTGCTGCCCGTGACAATTCCTCCGTTGCGCGAGCGGCACGAGGATATCGCATGGCTTCTGGACAGGTTCCTCGAAAACGCGGCCAGCCGCTCGGACACGCGCATTCGGGGGTTCAGCGCGCTGGCTGAAGAGGCTGCACTGAGCCATCCTTGGCCCGGCAACGTGAGGGAACTCAGGAATCGCGTGGAGCGGGCGGTCGCTCTGTCGACCAGCGAGTGGATAATGCCTGGTGACCTGTTCCCGGAGCGCGTGGCCAAAGCCGGAAGCTCTGCGTTCGTTCCTCTCGCCGATGTTCGGGATGCAGCCGAACGGCGTCAAATCGAACGAGCGCTCGACGAGACGGGGGGCCAAATTGCGAAGGCAGCTACGCTGCTTGCGATATCCCGAACGACCTTGTGGGAGAAAATGAACAGGTTTGGGATTGCAGACCGGGAAAGATAGCCCAGCGACCATCCCTCGCTCGGATGGGGTCCCGCTGAAAAAAGAAAGAGCCCCGAAAGGGGCTCTGCTGTCTCGCTGAATTGCTTTAGACTCCGACCGCGTCCTCGCGAGTAGGCACAGCCCCCCAAAGGGCATCGTGACCAGAGTGGAGGTAAAATGCCGCTTGCAGCCGGAGAAGTCAAGCACTTAAAGGATGCAATCGCAATTCTTGATTAAGGCGAATGCCGAAATGCCTCACGCGCGCACCCTACGTGAACTCCTCGATGAGGCCTTGCAGGCAACCCCTCCAGCAGACCAGATCGATGTCATAGGCCGTTTCATGCCGGGTTCCAACATCGAACTTCTCCGTCACTCGCTGAAGGAGCTTCGCGCCGTGGCAAAACGGAAAGACCAAACGGATCTGCCGACCCGACTTCACAAGGTGTACCACCGTAAGCTGGCAGAGCAGGCTAGCCTCTATCCCATCCTGCACATTTTTGAATCGGCATATAGAACGAAACTTGCCTTTTGGATGGAAGAGCAGTTTCGCACCATGCGTTGGTGGCTTCCCCATCTCGCGAGATTACGCGAACTGGACAAGCTCGGCAGGGCCGAGCAAGTAGAATCGATCAACAAGATTCCGATCACTCATGGGACAGGCAGAGTGATCGAGAACCTCATCAAGAACGTGGAGGGCGATCGGCTGGATCGAGGCATACTCGACAATGCTACTGGCCACGAAGTGCTGAGCCTGGCGAAAATGTCAGATGTCGAAGAGCTGATTCATGAACAATGGGCGGTGATAAAAGGAAAGCTCCCGTCTGTGCTCCTGAATGGCTCCCCGCTGGACGAAGCCGTCTTCAAGGGCAAGTTTAAGCGGGTTCGAGAGGCCCGAAACCAAGCCTATCACCATCGCGAGGTGGTCAAGCGGAACGAAATAGCAGGCGTTGCGGAAGAACTGCTCGACCTGATTGACGTACATCTCTGCTCGGCGCTCGATTTCGTTGCCCATGCTGGAGTGAAAGGCCCGAAGTCTATGGTTCAGCGCGCTGCGCGCCACATCAGCTTGGCTGATGGCCTGACCCAGTTCGAAGTCGATTGCATGCACGAAAAGCGGGATCCGACGCGCATGCAATTGCAGGCGACGTCTGGAGGGGACGCCATCGCAAGGAGTCTGGCTGCGTTGAGCGGCGATGACCGTACCAAATTGACGGCCGTTGCGGTGGTTCTGAACACGGAATGACAATACGCTCCTCTGCGTTGATAGTTGGTAATGTTCGGCATGCGCCACGAATGCGCGGGGCCTTGGACCGTTCGACTTCCTGAACCTTCGGCAGCGCAGCATGTCCGCATTTCCGAACGTGGCGGACCTCTGGTGGGCGGGTTTCCTTCACTTTCTCTAATGCAATCGACGGTTTTCCGGTTGGCACAGGGGTTGCACAGCCCTTGGCGACGAGATTTTCGCCAAGGAGGAACGCATGGATCGCTGCAACAAGCTGGTCGACGTCGGCCGCCGTCAATTTCTAAGGGGAGGAGCGTTTGCCGCCGCGGGAATGGCCACAGCCGTGGCATTGCCCCTGCAGGCTCAGGCGAAGGCTGCACCGGGGCTGGCACTCGTCGAATACCCATCGAACAAGCTTGCCAACGTCGCTGATCTGAAGCCGAACGAACCCCTCGACGTCAGCTATCCAGACGAGAACGCGCCCGGCGTGCTGCTGAAGCTCGGAACGAAGGTGGAAGGCGGCGCGGGACCGGAAGGCGATATCGTCGGTTTCTCTACGATCTGCCCGCACAAGGGATTCCCGCTCAACTACAACGCCGACGACCACTCCTTTAATTGTCCCGGCCACTATTCGCGCTTCGATGCGGATGCCGGAGGGCAGCAGATCTGGGGCCAGTCGACGGCCAACCTTCCCCAATACGCGCTGCGCATAGACGCCAAGGGCGACATCTATGCCGAGGGGGTCGACGAGCTTCTTTATGGCCGCCTGAGCAACGTACTTTAAGGGAGGATCGGATCATGGCTTACAAACGTCACATCGACCGCCTGCCGATCATCCCGGCCGACGCGAAGAAACACAACGTCACCTGCCACTACTGCATCGTCGGGTGCGGTTATCACGCCTACACCTGGCCGACCAACAAGCAGGGCGGCACCGATGCCGCTTCCAACGCTTTCGGGGTCGACCTTTCCCAGCAGCAAGCCGCCGAAACCGACGCCTGGTATGCGCCATCCATGTACAACGTCGTCAAGCAGGACGGCCAGGACGTGCACATCGTCATCAAGCCCGACCACGATTGCGTGGTGAATTCCGGGCTCGGGTCCGTCCGGGGCGCCCGCATGGGCGAACTGCGCTACTCGACGGCCCGCGGCTCGCAGCAGCAGCGTCTCACCAGCCCGATGGTGTGGCGCTATGGCCAGATGCAGCCCACGTCGTGGGACGATGCGCTAGACCTAGTTGCCCGGGTGACAGCGGCGGTGATCAAGGACCAGGGAGAGGATGGCTTGTTCGTCTCCGTTTTCGACCATGGCGGCTCGGCGGGCGGCTATGAAAATAACTGGGGCACCGGGAAGCTCTACTTCGGTGCCATGAAGGTGAAGAACATCCGCATCCACAAC
>NZ_RZPW01000298.1:0-6997 GCF_003998455.1 Mesorhizobium sp. M7A.F.Ca.CA.001.08.2.1
GTGCTCGTCGTCCATGGCTGGCGCTCGCGCACCGAATATATGCGCGCCTTGATCGAAGGCTATCGCGCCGCCGGCTACAGGGTCGTTTCGCTCGACCTGCCTGGCCACGGCCAGTCGCGGGGCCGGCGCCTGAACATGGTCAATGCGGTGGATGCGGTGCGGGTTGCCGGCGAATGGTTCGGCCCGTTCGTGGCGGCGGTTGGCCATTCCTTCGGCGGCGCCGTCGCCGCCAATGCCATCGCCGGTTCGGTCAAGAACATCCCGCCGCTGGCGGCGGGACGCCTGGTGCTGATCGCGGCGCCAAGTTCCCTGCCGGCGATCTTTGCCGACTTCAGTCATATGTTGAATGTCGGCCCGCGCTCGCAAGCCGCCATGGCGGACCGGGTCGAGCATCTTTCCGGCCGGCCGCTGCACGAATTCACCGGCGACCGCCAGCTCGCCCAGGCACCGGTGCCGACCCTGGTCATCCACGCGCCGGACGACCGCGAAGTCTCGGCCGATCACGCAAGGCGCTATGCCGGTGCCGGCGGCCATGTGCGGCTCTACTGGGCCGACGGGCTTGGCCATCGCCGCATTCTTGCCGACAAGGGCGTGGTCGAACGCGCGGTCGGCTTCGTGACGCATCGCGAGCCATTGCTGCTGCATTGAGCGGCGGTCGAGATTATTTCTTCTTCTCGCCGGGTTCGACCGGCAGTCCGGCGGCCTTCCAGGCAGTGTAGCCGCCAAGGATGTGCTTGACCGGCGAAAGCCCCATGTCCTGCGCCGTCTTTGTGGCCAGGGCAGAGCGCCAACCGCCGCCGCAGAAGAACACGAAGCTCTTTCCCGAGGCAAAGAACGGCTTGTGGTAAGGGCTTTCGGGGTCGATCCAGAATTCCAGCATGCCGCGCGTGACATGCTTGGCGCCCGGAATCCGGCCGTCGCGTTCCACTTCGCGTGGATCGCGCAGATCGACGAAGATGGTGTCTTCATCGTCGAGCAGCCCGGCCGCTTCCTCCGGCGAAACCACCTCGATCACGGCGTTCGCCTCGTCCAGCAGCTCGCGATAACCCTTTTTCACGCTCTCGTCCCTCTCGGCCTTGCTGGCGGATTTCGAGCACACCAGCCGGCGTTTGTCACGCCGCGTTGCCGCCGGCCAACGTCTGCCAGGCAGCCATGGCCCCGCCAACCGTCGCCAGCAGGGCAGCGTGCGAGGCGCCGTCTCGCGCCTGGATCGACATGCCGTGCTGGACCGTGGCGAAGAAGGTCGCAGCGGCATTCGAATCGAAATCCGCCGGCAATTCGCCTTCAGCAATACCGCGCTCCAGACGTTTTTGCAGGGCGGTGTGGTTTTCGGCACGACGGCGGCGCAGATCGTCGCAGATGGCGCCGCGGCTCGAATCCTGATGCAGTGCGCCCAGCGTGATCAGGCAGCCCTGCGGGCGATCGCTCTGCGCATAGGCTTTCGCCGTCAGGCACAGGAATTGTTCGATCGCCTGCCGCGCGGTCGGAGCCTCGTCCAATGCCAGCCAGATGTCGGCACCCTCGGTGTGCGAGTAAAAATCCGTCGCCTCCAGGAACAGCGCCTCCTTGCTGCCGAAGGCAGCGTAGAGGCTGGGCGAGTTGATGCCCATGGCGGCGGTCAGCTCGCTCATCGATGCACCTTCGTAACCACGCGCCCAAAACACCTGCATCGCGCGGCGCAGGGCTGCGGTTCGATCGAAGGTGCGGGGACGGCCTCGTTCCGACATGACGCTCTTTCTGTGTTGATCGATACATAATTCAGTTGACGCCAGCGGGCAAGGCTGACAGATATTTATGTATCGATCATTACATAAAAGGAGAATTCGATGTCTTCCAGCAGATTGAACGGCAAGGCCGCGCTCGTCACCGGCGGCAGTCGCGGCATCGGCGCGGCGATTGCGCGGAGGCTGGCGGCCGATGGCGCCAGCGTCGCGCTGACCTATGTGCATGGCGAGGAACAGGCCCGCGCTGTCGTCGCCGAGATCGAGGCCAAGGGCGGCCGCGCCATCGCGATCAAAGCCGACAACCGCGATGCGGTCGCCCTAGACAAGGCAGTCGATGACGCCGTAACCGCCTTTGGCCGGCTCGACATCCTGGTCAACAGCGCCGGCATCTGGCGCGCCGCCCCAATCGACACGCTGTCGCTCGCCGATTTCGACGAGACCATGGAGGTCAATCTCCGGGCCCCATTCATCGCTTCCAAGGCCGCGGCCGCCCATATGGGTGAGGGCGGCAGCATCATCTCGATCGGCAGCAACCTTGCCGAGCGGGCGACCGACGGCAGCCTCACGGCCTATTCAGCCAGCAAGGCGGCGCTGGTCGGCCTGACCAAGGCGCTGGCGCGTGACCTCGGCCCGCGCGGCATCACCGCCAATGTCGTCCACCCCGGTTCGACCGACACCGACATGAACCCGGCCGACGGCCCGCATGCCGAGCATCAGCGCCGGAAGATGGCAACGCCGCGCTTCGGCAAGGCCGACGACATTGCCGGCATGGTCGCCTGGCTCGCAGGCCCGGAAGGCCGCTTCGTCACCGGCGCTGCCCTGACCATCGATGGCGGCGCCAACGCCTGATCCCGCGGGGATTTCCGGCTGGGGCGGAACCACCCTCCGCTCCAGCCGTCACGATCTTGTGAAACCGTTCTGCAACAGGCTTTCCAAAATTTATGAAAGCTTAACGAAATCGGTATGAATCAGTATAGTCGCGCCTTACATCCGCCATGCGGTGAGCGGGACGATCGAGCGTGCGGAACGGGAACCGGTTGCGGCCGGAGCGGGTGATTCATGAAATTCCTCGGAAACAAAGCAACCGTGATGCCGCTGATGGCAATCACGGCGACGCTGGCTTTCGGTGTACCCCAGGCAGGCGCGCAGGGGCTCTTCGACATGCTTTTCGGCGGCGGCGTCAGGCATGCGCCGAAAGGCGAGTTTCCGCCCCCGCCACCGAAGAACAAGCCAAAGCCGAAAGTGTCCGGTGGCGGCGGCGGCAAAGTGAAGATCAGCAGCCCGTCCTACTACACCTACAAGGCCGACCGGCTGGTTCGCGTCGACTTCTCGGCATTGGCCGCGACGCCGGCGCCGGCGACACCGCAGGACGCCGCCTTCGTCCCGTCGGCTACGGGTGCCGCCTTTCGTGATGCGGTTGCCAGCTTGGGCGACTACGAACTCTTAGCCGAGCCCGACATCGCCAAGGCGCTGATCGAGTACTACTCGGCCAATCCGGATTTCATCTGGATAAGCGGAATCAGCCTCAACAGCCGTGCGCAGGATGCGGTGCGGGTGCTTGGCGAGGCTTCAAGCTATGGCCTCACGCCCGCCGACTATACGGTCGAAGTGCCCGCTGCCGGCGCATCGTCGACCGATGCCAATGCGCAACTGAAAGAACTCGTCCGTTTCGAGATGGCGCTTTCGGCTCGTGTGCTGCGCTATGCCCACGACGCCCAGAACGGCCGCGTCGATCCCAACCGCATGACCGGCTATTATGATTTCCCGGCCAAGCCGCTCGATCTGCAAGGCGTGCTGAAAACGCTGGCTCATACCCAGCAGGTGCGCACCTATCTCGAATCGCGGCACCCGCAGAATGCGGAATACCAGGCGCTGCGCGTCGAACTGGAAGCGCTGCAGGCCAGTGCGGAAAACGAAATCGTCGTCGACCCCAAACTGCTGCTGAAGCCGGGCGAAACCAGCCCCGAACTGCCGAAGCTGCTGACCCTGATCGCGCGCAATCTCGATGACGAGATGGGCGGCGCCTATGGCGAGGTCCTGTCCAGGCTGGCCACCAGCGACGTCTATGATCCGGAACTGGTCCCGGTCATCAAGGCCGTGCAGCAGAAGGCAGGCATGAAGGGCGACGGCGTCATCGGCCCGCGCACCGTCGCGACGCTGGCCGGAACATCCAAGGCCGACAAGCTGCTGAAGGTGGAAGTGGCGCTGGAGGAACTGCGCTGGCTGCCCTCCGATCTCGGCAGCCCGCGCGTCTTCATCAACCAGCCGGCCTTCACCGCGAGCTACATCGACAATGGCGAGGAAAAGCTCAAGACGCGTGCCGTCATTGGCCGGACCACCAACCAGACCTCCTTCTTCTACGACCAGATCAAGCAGGTCGATTTCCATCCCTATTGGGGCGTGCCCCAGTCGATCATCGTCAACGAGATGCTGCCGAGATTGCGCAACGATCCGGGCTATCTCGACCGGTCCGGCTATGAGGTGACGGATTCGCGCGGCAAGCGCATTCCTTCGTCGGCGGTCAACTGGGGCGCCTATGGCTCGAACATCCCATACAGCGTGCGCCAGCAGCCGAGCGAGGCCAACGCGCTGGGCGAGTTGAAGATCCTGTTCCCCAACAAGCATGCGATCTACATGCACGACACGCCGCAGAAATCGTTCTTCCAGCGCGATATGCGCGCGCTCAGCCATGGCTGCGTGCGGCTGCAGGATCCGCGCGGCATGGCGGCGGCAGTGCTTGGCACCTCCGTGGACTATATCGCCGAAAAGCTGAAGCACGGCCACGCGACCGAGAACGTGACACGCACGATCCCGGTCTATGTCGCCTATTTCACCGCCTGGCCCGATCTGTCGGGCAAGGTCGAATATTTCGGCGACGTCTACGACCGCGACTCGCGGCTGAAGCAGGCCCTGGATGCCACGGAGGCGGTGCGTTCGCCTTCAAGTTGATCCAAGCCTTTCGGTAGGCCGTGAACTCATAAATACGGCGTGGCCGGAAACCGGAAAGGCGGTTGAGAGGGAACGAGTAGCGGCGGCTACCGTTATCGAACAAGCGCAAAACGCAACTGTGATCCTGTTTCGGTACGGACGAACGATGTTGAGCGCTCGAAGCGATTCTGCGGCGTCGCGTTGCCATCGTCGGCATTTTGCCGATGGCTGACGACGAAGGTGGACCAGACTATGGAGGTGGGCACGTTTCGCTTCAGCGTGCAGATGGAAGGGCCTTCATTCGCGATCACACAGCCACAAAACAGAGGCCCTGACCTACTCCGCAAAATGGTCACTAATGGAGGCACCCCATGCCGAGCCATTATGCGATTCTCGAAGCCCCCTCCACGCTGGGCCTGGCGACCGACGGTGTGGAGCGCTTGCCTGACCGGTTGCTTGACCTTGGCCTTGCGGAGCGCATTCATGCGCGCCACGCCGGGCGGCTGGTTGTGCCTGCGAAGGACCCGACGCCCGATCCCGAGACCGGCACCCTGAACGCCAGGGCAATTGCGCAGTGGTCGCCCAAGCTCGCCGACGCCGTGGAAGCGGTGCTTGACGCAGGCGGGTTTCCAGTGGTGCTGGGCGGCGATTGCACGATCGTCCTGGGCTCGGCGCTCGCGTTTCGACGGCGCGGCCGCTACGGCTTGCTCTTCATTGACGGCAACGCCGATTTCTTCCAGCCCGAGGCGGAACCCAATGGTGAGGGTGCCTCGATGGACCTCGCCTTCGTCACCGGCTACGGTCCGTCGCTCCTGACCGACATCGAAGGTCGCGGTCCTCTGGTCCGCCCTGAAGACGCTGTCGCCTTCGCGTATCGCGATCACAAGGATCAGGAGGAGTACGGAAGCCAGCCGCTCCCCGAAGAGCTCAAGGTGCTTGACCTTCCCGCTGTGCGCGCCACGGGCATCGAGGCCGCCGCCCGCGAAGCGGTCGATCATCTGACGAGAGCGGAATTGGACGGCTTCTTCATCCATCTCGACGCCGACTGTCTCGACGACGTCATCATGCCGGCTGTCGATTTTCGCGTACCAGGCGGGTTGTCGTGGGACGAGTTGACGGCTGCGCTCCGGCCTGCCTTGGCGAGCGGCAAGGCAGTCGGCCTCGAGATCACCATCTACAATCCGCGCCTAGATGAGGACGGCAGCGCCGGACGCGGCCTCGCCGATGTACTGGCCGCTGCGCTCGGAACAGCAGCGCCATGACGACGACGAGCCATGTCTGCTCTACGCAGCAAGGAGCGACCGATTTGAGGTCGTTTCTTACTGCCTCATGTTGCGGCGGAATCTGTTTCAAGGCTCCGCATGAGCCGATCGGCTTGGCTCCGATTGTGAGTGTGCAAGCTACTAGCGCTCGAACAGTGGCCGCCGGAAGCCGGCGTCCCGCCCGGCGATCAGCCAGTAGAGCAACCCGGCGACAAGGCCGGCAGCGGCGATGATGCCGATGTCGACCCAACGCTCCGGGTCCATATCCTCCGGTGCACTCGGCCAGATCAGGGCGAAGCCGCCGACTGCGGCGCCGGCGCCGAAAACCATGTGCAGCAGGACATTGCGCAACGAGAAGAACTCGGCGATCAGCGCGAAAATCAGCGTCTGCAGCGCGGTCACCACGATGGTCAGGAAATAGACGAACATGCCGAGCGGCGGCACCAGCAGAACCGCGATCGGCGAAACGCCCATCACGTCGAAGTAGTCGGGCGCGTTGGGCAAGGAACTGAGCACGCCATAGATCACCGCCACGGCGATCAGGCCGACCAGAACCGACACGAAGTAGCCGGCCAACATCATCAATATGCGCTTCATCACGTGCTTCGCCGTCGCCATGCCCATCCCCCAATGCGGCGCGCACAGTCAGCCATCAAAGCGAGACTGACGCAAGGGGAGGCGACGGTTGGCAAGGGCAATCGCTTTAGGCAAACGACAAGTCCGACTTGCAGCGGAGAACGCCAATCGCCAAAGTCAGAGCTGCCCCTCATTGTCCTGCCGGACATTTCTCTCCGTATATGTTTGGACCGGGGACATCGCGAACAGGTGTACGGAGACATCGCGAACAGTTTTGTCACTTATCGTCTGCTGAGGTTGAGGTCGACTGTTTCTATTTTCTGATGTCTGAAGAAGGCTTGGAAGACGCCGTCCTTGGTGGTGGGGATGAAGGCCACGGCCTTTCCGCCAAATGCCTTGGAGAGGCGCAGGATGTAGCCGCACAAGGCGACGCGGCCCTCTTTCTGAACCTTGCGAACGATGGCGCCCTGTGGGTAGTCGAAGGCTTCGACGGCCTCGCTGAAGGAG
>NZ_RZPW01000299.1:0-6967 GCF_003998455.1 Mesorhizobium sp. M7A.F.Ca.CA.001.08.2.1
AGCGACCTCTCGGACGATGACAAGGCCGACCCGCCCGATCTGGTCGACATCCAGTCGCGCAAGCGCGCCATGGCTGAAGGCGCCATCGATGCCTTGCGCGACAAGTTCGGCCGCAAAGCGGTGGAAACCGGCTACACATTCGGCAAGGGCCGCGATGCCCATCCGCCGGAGCCGCTCGAAGATTGATCTTCGTCAGGTGCGCTGCAAGTCTATCCTGCTCGTCACCGCGCTCTTGCCGGTTTTCGGGTCGGTGTCGATGACGGTCAGCCGCATGCCGTTCTCGCCGCGTTTCTCGACCTTCATCTGCGCCCTTCGGTCGCCATTGACCTCCTTGGCCCAGCGAATGCCCAGGTTGATCGCATTGCCCGAACGGCTGCCGTTGAGTTGCGCCGGTCCCGTGCGAGAGCCGACATAGGTGCCGCTGTATTTGGCACCTGTAACTTTCAGATTGGCGCTGATGGCCCGCGACACCACAATGAGACCGCGGCAATTTCCATCCAGCGATAGCGAGGTTGAGGTCGCATTCGACTTGAAGCTGCACGATACGCTGACGTTCGGAGCATCCGTGGTTACCTGGACAGTGCCCTTGCCGGCGAAATTGCCCTTGAACGACTGGAGAAATTGGGTCTCGTCGGCATGTGCTGCGCCTGCCGCAACCAATAGACCGCCGGTAAGCGCGAATTGCGCGAAGGATCTCATCGAAGCTCTCCTTGTCGTTTCGAAAAAAGGCGGGGCGATCCACGAGCACGGCTGACCATCGGGACTCAACGCCACCTGCCGTTTCAGGTTCCGTCCGCCACATGACTGTTTTACAACTTCGAGCCAGTCGCGACTGGCCCAGAAGAATGCCTTGGCTAGCGGTTGCGGCAGAGGTGCTGGCCTGCGACATAGCGCGAATGGCACCCACCCCCTCGATCCCCAAGGCCGCGTTCTGGATGGCGCTGTCTATCGCCTCGTTCCTTGGCATGACGGTCGCCGGCCGGGCCACGACAGCGGAGCTCAACGTCTTCCAAGTGCTGGAGTTGCGCTCCGTGATCGGCTTCTTCATCCTGCTGCCGCTGGTGATGATGAGTGGCGGCTTTCAAGCCATGCGCACGCAGCGCCCGGTTGCCCATATCGCCCGCAACGTCATCCATTACACGGGCCAGGCGGCATGGCTCTACGCCCTCACCTTGATTCCGCTGGCCGTGTTGATCTCGATCGAATTCACCACTCCGATCTGGACAGCTATCCTGGCGGTGATCTTTCTGGGCGAAAGGCTGAACCGGCCCAAGTTGGCAGCGATCGCGCTGGGGCTGATCGGCGTGGTGATCATCGTGCGCCCCGGTGTCGGCTCGGTCGATCCTGGACATCTCGTCGTGCTGGGCGCCGCGGCCTGCTTCGGCATCTCGGTGGTCACCGTCAAGTCGCTGACCCGGACGGACAGCGTCGTACGCATCATCTGCTGGATGCTGATTGTCCAGTCGGTGGTCGGTCTCATCCCGGCGCTCTATACGTGGCGCAACCCGCCACTGGAGCTATGGCCATGGATCGTGCTGATCGCCTTCACCGGCATGTCGTCGCATTTCTGCATGGCCCGCGCGCTTGGCTATGCCGACGCGACCATCGTCTCGCCGATGGATTTTCTACGCGTGCCGCTATCGGCACTGATCGGCTGGCTGCTCTATAGCGAGCAGATCGACGCCTTCACCGCCGGCGGCGCGCTGCTGATCCTGATGGGCAATCTGCTCAATCTGCAGCGCAGGCAGATAAAGCCGGCCGAAGTGGCGGCGTCGTAGTCCCGCCGGCCGTCAGTTCCCTTCGTCGGGTATGTTGAGAAGATGGCCGCAGGCCTTGCAATGCACGGCGTCCGGCTCGTGCCGCCGCAAGCCGCACTGCGGACAGGGAAACAACACCTTGGCTGGCCGGAAGATCGCCTGAGCCAGTCTGACAAACAGCGATATGCCGATGATCATGGTGACGATTGCCGTCAGCTTGCCGGCCATGCCCGGCAGCACGATGTCGCCGAAGCCGGTCGTCGTCACCGTGGCGACAGTGAAATAAAGCGCGTCGATATAGTTTTCCAGGCCAGCGCCAGTGCGAAAGAAGAACGTGTAGACGAAGCCGGTGATGACGAACAGGAAGGTCAACAGGTTGATGACCGCGTGGCTGGCCTCTCGCCACGGCCGCAGTCCTCGCATCTCGAAATGCCGCCAGAGCGAACCGCTGCGCGACAGCGACCACAGCCGCAGGATGCGCAGGAAGGCGAGATTGGCAAACGCCGTTGGCATCAGCAGCGTCAAGAGGATGAAGACATCGACCCACGACGTCGGCTGCTTCATCAGCCGCAGCATGTTCTTGGAGGCAAGCAGGCGGGCAGCGAGGTCCGCGGCAACCAGCGCGGCCGCCGAATAGTCGAGCCAGAGGAATGACGGCTTGTCCTGGAGAACCGGCGTCGCGATGAAGAAGGCGATGATGGCGAGGTCGATGACCACAGCCACCAGCTGGAACCGGAAAGCGGCCGGCGTGCGCCCGTGATAGAGCTTGCGCAGCCTGTCGCGCAGCCGCGTCATCGCCGAATTTTCCTGCAATCCGTTCTTGTCCGCCGCTTTCATGACGATTGCGGCAAGAGCCGCCCGGCTAATTGCCGCCTACCAGGAAGAGCGGTGATCACACCAGTTCCACTTCGACCACGCCCGGCACCGCGCGCATCGCCGAGGCGATCTGCGGCGAGATACGGTAGCGGTTCGGCAGCTCTATCTCGATTTCCCCCTCGCCTTCTTCCTTGATCAGCACGAAACTGACCTGGCCTTCGCCCCTGACGGTCAGTTGGCCGGCCAGCGTGTTGATCGGCGTGGCGTTGCGCACGAAGATACGCAGCGCCTTCTGGATGCGACTTGCCTCATCCTCCAGCGACTGCACCGAGTTGATGCGCAGATTGACGCCTTCCGGCCTGTCCTCGGCCGCAACGGTGATGACGACGGAGCGGCCGGCCTCGAGCAGGTCGCGATACTGTGCCAGTCCTTCCGAAAACAGCACGGCTTCGTACTGGCCTGACGTATCCGAAAAGGCGATGACGCCCATCTTGTTGCCGGTGCGCGTCTTGCGTTCCTGCTTGGATGTCACCGTGCCGGCCAGGCGGCCGGCGGCGGCACCGCGTTTGACGGCCGCCGAGAACTCGGCCCACGTTTGCACCCGCATCTTCTGCAGGGCCGCCTTGTACTCGTCGAGCGGGTGGGCCGAGAGGTAAAAGCCGACCACCTGGAATTCACGGTGCAGCCGGTCGGCGGCGAGCCACGGCTCTGTCGCCGGCAGATTGAGTGCCTGCGACTGGGCGCCGAGCGAGGCGCCGAAGATGTCGTGCTGTCCGGAAACCGCGTTCTGCTGCGCCAGCGACGCCAGCCCCATCATGCGCTCCACGCCCGCCATCATCGACGCGCGGTCGTGGCCGAAGCAGTCGAGCGCGCCGGCCATGATCAGGCTTTCGAAGACGCGCTTGCCGACGATCTTGGGATCGACCCGCTCGCAGAAATCGGCGAGGTTCTTGAACGGCTTTTCGCCACGCTGGGCAACGATGTGCTCGACCGCCGCGTCGCCGACGCCCTTGAGCGCTGCCAGCGAATAGTAGATGCGGTTCTCGCCGACCTCGAAGGGGCGAAAGCTCGATGTCACCGACGGCGCGAGAACCTCGATGCCGAGGCGCAGCGCGTCCTGGCGGAAATCGGCGAGCTTGTCGGTGTTGCCCATGTCGAGCGTCATCGACGCCGCCAGGAACTCGACCGGATAATGCGCCTTGAGATAGGCGGTCTGGTATGAAACCACCGCATAGGCGGCGGCGTGCGATTTGTTGAAACCATAGTCGGCGAACTTGGCCAGCAGGTCGAAAATGAAGTCGGCTTGCGGCTTGCCGACGCCACGCTCGACCGCGCCGGAGACGAAGCGCTCGCGCTGCTTGTCCATCTCGGCGCGAATCTTCTTGCCCATGGCGCGGCGCAGCAGATCGGCTTCGCCGAGCGAGTAGCCCGACAGCTCCTGCGCGATCTGCATCACCTGTTCCTGGTAGACGATGACGCCTTGCGTCTCCTTCACCAGATGGTCGATCTTGGGATGGATCGAGGCCATCTCCTCCTCGCCATGCTTGCGGGCGTTGTAGGTCGGGATGTTTTCCATCGGGCCGGGTCGATACAGTGCGACCAGCGCGATGATGTCCTCGATGCAGTCGGGCCGCATGCCGATCAGCGCCTTGCGCATGCCGGCACTTTCCACCTGGAACACGCCGACCACTTCGCCGCGCGACAGCATGGCGTAGGTCTCGGGATCGTCGAGCGGGATGGTTGCCAGGTCGATCTCGATGCCGCGCCGGCGGATCAGCTTCACCGCCGTCTCCAGCACGGTCAGCGTCTTCAGGCCGAGGAAGTCGAACTTCACCAGTCCGGCCTGCTCGACATATTTCATGTTGAACTGGGTGACGGGCATGTCCGAGCGCGGATCGCGGTACATCGGCACCAGCTCCGACAGCGGCCGGTCGCCGATGACGATGCCGGCGGCGTGCGTCGAGGCATGGCGGTAGAGGCCTTCCAGCTTCTGCGCCATGTCGAGCAGCGTCTGGACGATCGGCTCCCTCTCGGCCTCTTCGGCAAAGCGCGGCTCGTTGGCGATGGCGTCGGCGAGCTTGACCGGATTGGCCGGGTTCTGCGGCACCATCTTGGAGAGCTTGTCGACCTGGCCATAGGGCATCTGCAGGACGCGGCCGACGTCGCGCAGCACGGCGCGCGCCTGCAGCGTACCGAAGGTGATGATCTGGCCGACCTGGTCGCGGCCGTATTTCTGCTGGACGTAGCGGATGACCTCCTCGCGCCTATCCTGGCAGAAGTCGATGTCGAAGTCGGGCATCGACACGCGGTCGGGATTGAGAAAGCGCTCGAACAGCAGCGAGAAGCGCAGCGGATCAATGTCGGTGATGGTGGTCGAATAGGCGACCAGCGAGCCTGCGCCCGAACCGCGGCCAGGCCCGACCGGAATGCCTTGCGCCTTGGCCCATTTGATGAAGTCGGCAACGATCAGGAAGTAGCCGGGAAACTTCATCTTGGTGATGATGCCAAGCTCGAAGTTCAACCGCTCGCGGTATTGCTCGACCGTATAGCCCGCGGTCGGGCCATGCATGGCAAGGCGCGCGTCGAGCCCCTCATGGGCCTGGCGGGCCAGTTCGTCGGCTTCCGCCTGCACGGCGGCGTCATTGTCTGCGACATCGCCGCCGGTGAAGCGCGGCAGGATCGGATTGCGGTTCTTCGGGTAATAGGAGCAGCGCAGCGCGATCTCGACAGTGTTGTCGATCGCCTCCGGCAGGTCGGCAAAGAGCCTTGCCATATCGGCCTGGCTGCGCAGGAAATTGTCGGGCGACAGCCGGCGGCGGTTGTCAGCGGCAACGACCGATCCCTCGGCAATGGCAATCAGCGCGTCATGTGCATCATAGTCGTCGCGAGAGGAAAAGAACGCCTCGTTGGTGGCGACCAGCGGCAGTTCATGGGCATAGGCCAGATCGATCGAGGATTTTTCGATCACGCGATCATAACCGGAAACCCGGTCAAGCTCGACATAGAGCCGGTCGCCGAACATCTCCTTGAGGGTCAAAAGCCGGGCTTCGGCCAGATCGCGGCGATCTTCCTTGAGCGCGGTGCCGATCGGTCCGCGCGGTCCGCCGCTGAGGCAGATCAACCCGTCACAATAGCCTTCCATCATTTCGGTGGTCAGGTGCACGGCTTCGCCCGGCGGCGTTTCGAGGTAGACGCGGCTGACCAGCCTGACCAGATTGGAATAGCCCGCCTCGGTCGCGGCAAGCAGGACGACCGGCCGCATATCGGGACCTTGCCGTCGGCGGTCGCGCTGGCCATCGCTGTTTTCGCCGGAAAAGGCGAGCGCCGTCTGGCAGCCGATGATCGGCTGGATGCCGTCCTTCACCGCCTTCTGCGCGAATTCGAGCGCGCCGAACAGGTTGTTGGTGTCGGTAACGGCGATGGCCGGGGCTTCGTCCTTGACCGCATGAGCCACCACCTTGCCGATCTGCAAGGCGCCTTCCAGCAGCGAATAGGCCGAATGCACGCGCAAATGGACGAAGGGCCGCGCCGGGGCCTCCGGCCGCGCCGCAGCAATCGCCGCTTCTCGCTTCAAGGGATCGCGGGGGAGTTTTTCGTCGGCCATGGTGCTGCGTGAAGGTCCTTGAGTCGATGGAGATGTATTGTCCGGGACCGCGCCATGCCAGTCCAGCACAAACCACTGCTGATCACAGGCTGCCTGCCCGGCTAGCCCTAAGCAAACTCCATGATCACGGCGTCGACAGCCAGGCTGTCGCCCGGCTTGGCGTTGAGTTTGGAGACGACAAGGTCGCGTTCGGCACGCAGCACGTTTTCCATCTTCATCGCTTCGACCACAGCCAATGTCTCGCCTGCCTTGACCTCCTGGCCTTCGGCAACGGCAATCGACACGACAAGGCCGGGCATCGGGCAAAGCAGCAGCTTCGACGTGTCCGGCGCCACCTTTTCGGGCATCAGCCTTTCCAGTTCGGCGGTGCGCGGCAGCATGGCGCGCGCGGTCACCGACATGCCTTTCCAGGCGATGCGAAAGCCATTGGCGACCGGCCTGACCTGAGCCGTAACCTTGCGCTTGCCGACCGTACCGCGCCAGACCAGATCGCCCGGCCGCCAGTCGGATGCAACGGTCAGCGCCTTGCCGCCCGCGATCGACAGATCGACTTCCATCGGAATGGAAATCATGCCCTCGATGATGGACGCCGACAGATAGTCATCATCGATCTTCACGACCCAGTCGCGCTTCAGCGCTCCCGAATGCGGCGCCAGGCGCCCGCCCAGCCGGTCAAGCCGATCACGTCGCAGCAGTTCCACTGCGGTCGCGATCGACGCCAGCACCGCTTTCTCGTCGTCGTTCGGCACGACCGGCGCGAAACCGTCGGGATATTCCTCCGATATGAAAG
>NZ_RZPW01000029.1:0-18778 GCF_003998455.1 Mesorhizobium sp. M7A.F.Ca.CA.001.08.2.1
GGCGTGAGCCGGGCCTCGACACCATCCCTAATGCGATCTGCACAACCCGGCAAGGCTATCCTACGGCGAGGCTTTACGACAGGTGCCCCTGACATCGGCTGGGAAAGTGGAGTTGCACATGCGTGACAAGACGCAGTTGACAGGGCTCGAAACAGAAACTGTCAATTCCGCCAAAACCCGCAAGCCGCTTTATGCCGCGCGTCAAAAGATCTTTCCGAAGCGCGCCTCGGGCAACTTTCGTCGCTTCAAATGGCTGGTGATGACGATCACACTTGGCATCTATTACCTGGCTGCGTGGCTGCCTTGGGCTCGCGGTCCATTTGCCCCGGACCAGGCAGTCCTGCTCGATCTCGCGAACCGGCGCTTCTACTTCTTCTTCATCGAGATATGGCCCCAGGAATTCTTCTATGTGGCCGGCCTCCTGGTCATGGCGGGCGTCGGTCTTTTCCTGATCACCTCGACTGTCGGCCGTGCCTGGTGCGGCTATGCATGCCCTCAGACGGTGTGGGTCGATCTGTTCCTCGTCGTCGAACGTGCGATCGAGGGGGACCGTAACGCCCGCATGAAGCTCGATGCAGGTCCCTGGACCGCGCGCAAGCTCATGCTGCGCGTGTTCAAGCACACCATCTGGCTCGTCATAGGCGCGGCGACTGGCGGCGCCTGGATCTTCTATTTTGCCGATGCGCCGACGCTGGTCGGCGAACTCTTCACCGGCACCGCGGCGCCCGTCGCCTACATCACCGTCGCCGTCCTGACGGCGACCACCTACACGTTCGGCGGGCTGATGCGAGAACAGGTCTGCACCTATATGTGCCCATGGCCGCGCATCCAGGCGGCCATGCTCGACGAAAGTTCGCTCACCGTCACCTACAATGACTGGCGCGGCGAACCGCGTTCTCGCCATGCGAAGAAGGTGCAAGCTGCAGGGCAGTCCGTCGGCGACTGCGTCGACTGCAATGCCTGCGTCGCGGTCTGCCCGATGGGGATCGACATTCGCGATGGCCAGCAGCTCGAATGCATCACCTGCGCGCTCTGCATCGACGCCTGTGACGGCGTCATGGACAAGCTCGGCAAGGAGCGCGGGCTGATCTCCTACGCGACGCTCTCCGACTACAACACCAATATGATGCTGGCAACCGCGGGCGGCTCCAGTTCAGTCAACCCGTCGCTGGTCAGGACCGCTGATGGCCTGTTCTCCGACAAGGTAGCGCATTTCCACATCCGCAAGATCTTTCGGCCGCGCACCTACGTCTACATGGGCTTGTGGTCGCTGATCGGCCTCGGCCTGCTCTATTCCCTGCTGACGCGCGACCGGCTCGAACTAAACGTGTTGCATGATCGCAATCCTCAGTTCGTCACGCTGTCCGACGGCTCCATCCGCAATGGCTATACCGTCAAGCTGCTCAACATGATCCCGGAGCCGCGGACGCTCGTCGTCACGATCCAAGGCCTGGATGGAGCTGACATGAGCGTGGTCGGCGAAGATATCCCGGCAGGCCGCTCATTCGCCATTCCGGTCGAACCCGACCGCCTGAAAATGCTGAAAGTCTTCGTGCGCCAGCCCGCGGGCCAGATCCGCGCGCCGGCGCAGACTTTCAAGTTCCGCGTCGAGGACAGAGCCAGCTTCGAATCGAACGAGTACACCGCCACCTTCAACGCGCCGGAGGCCCCCAGATGACTGCCAATGTACAAAAGCCTCGTGAATTTACCGGCAGGCACATGCTGGCCATCATCCTCGCCTTTTTCGGCGTGATCATCGCGGTCAATTTGACCATGGCGACGCTCGCCAGCACAAGCTGGACTGGCCTCGTCGTCGAAAACACCTATGTGGCGAGCCAGCAATTCAACAAGAAGGCCACGGAAGGACGGGCACAGGCAGCCCTTGGCTGGACCGGCAAGCTGACCATCGCATGGGGTGAAGTCCGCTACAGCCTCACCGATGCCGCTGGCAAGCCGGTTCCCCTGCACGGCGTCAAGGTGCTGTTTCGCCATCCCGCGTACGAGAAGGAGGACAAGTCGGTCACCCTCGCACCCGCCTCGGGCCAGGAATTCGCAGCCCAGCACATGCCGAAGGACGGCGTCTGGATTGTCGAAGTCGACGCCGACGCCGGTCTGGATAAACCGTATCGCGACGTCCGCAGGATCATGATTTCCCATGGAGCGCTGCAATGAGTTGTTGTGCACCGGGCGCCGAAATGGCGCTTGATCTGGGCAGCACCACGTCGGTCCTGCCGTCTAGTCAGGAGATCAGGCTGGCGAGCCGATCGCTTGGCGATGATCTCCGCCAAACCGATCTTTCGGTGCCGAGCGTTCATTGCGCAGCTTGTATCCAGACGATCGAGACGGCGTTGGGAACGCTCGATCGCGTCGAGAGCGCCCGCGTCAACCTGTCGACGAAACGGGTCTCGGTCCGCTGGCGTGGCGACGAGGTTCCACCGTTCGTCGCCGCGCTTGGACGGCTCGGCTACCAGGCGCATCTCTTCGCCCCCGAGATTGATGAAAAGGACAGGACGCTTTCGGAGTTGATCCGCGCCGTCGCGGTTGCCGGGTTCGCGGCGGGCAATATCATGCTGCTTTCGGTCTCTGTCTGGTCCGGTGCCGAAGGCGCTACCCGCGACCTGTTCCACTGGGTCTCTGCGCTTATCGCCATCCCTGCACTCGCCTTCGCCGGCGGCATCTTCTTCCGCTCGGCCTGGAATGCGTTGCGCCACGGCCGCATGAACATGGACGTGCCGATCGCGGTCGGGGTGTCGCTTGCCTACGCCATGAGCCTCTATGAGACGATCAACCATGGCGACCATGCTTATTTCGATGCATCGGTGTCGCTGCTGTTCTTCCTGTTGATCGGCCGCACGTTGGATCACGTGATGCGCGAACGTGCCCGGATCGCCGTGAAAGGCCTGTCCCAGTTGGCCGCACGTGGCGCCATGGTGCTGCGCGGCGACGGCGCACGCGACTATCTGCCGGTTGGCGAGATCGAACCAGGGATGCAGCTGCTGATTGCTGCCGGCGAAAGGATACCCGTCGACGGCAAAATCATTCAAGGGGCATCGGATCTGGACTGTTCGCTTGTCTCGGGCGAGAGCACGCCTCGAAGCGTTGCAGCAGGCGAAGCCGTGCAGGCTGGTGTCCTCAACCTAACCGGCCCGCTGACGATTGAGGCGACAGCCGCCGCGAAAGATTCGTTTCTGGCGGAAATGGTTCGGCTCATGGAAGCCGCAGAGGGCGGCCGCGCGCATTATCGCCGGATCGCCGATCGCGTTTCAGCGCTCTATGCCCCGGTGGTTCATCTCACAGCCTTCGCGACGTTCCTTGGCTGGATGGCGGTGACCGGCGACTGGCATAGGGCGATAACCATCGCCATTGCCGTTCTGATCATCACCTGCCCGTGCGCGCTCGGCCTCGCCGTACCGATCGTTCAGGTGGTCGCCGCGCGGCGTCTGTTCGAGAACGGCATCATGGTCAAGGACGGTTCGGCCATGGAGCGCCTGGCGACGATTGATAACGCAGTGTTCGACAAGACCGGAACGCTCACGCTCGGACAACCCCGGCTCCTCAATGCATCGTCGATCGATCCGGCCATGCTGGCAATCGCGGCAGACATGGCCGCGCACTCGCGTCACCCGTTTTCAAAGGCCATAACCGGCTTTGCCGCTCCTGGCGGGCAACACAAATTCGATGCCGTCACAGAGCATCCGGGGTTCGGGATCGAAGCCACTGTCGCCGGAAGCATCTGGCGGCTGGGTCGACGCGGATGGGCTGGATGGAAGGCCCGGACCGGTGGTGAAGGCAACCATGGCTATGGCGGAACGGTGCTGACAAAAGACGGGTTCATTGTCGCGACCTTCGATTTCGAGGATGCGCTGCGCGCCGACGCGGCGGCGGCGATCAAGCGATTGAACGATACTGGGGTGTCGATGCAAATGCTGTCGGGCGATACCGCAGGTGCCTGCGGCGAAGTTGCAAGAATGCTGGGTGTCGACGACTTCGTTCCGTGCCTGCTGCCGTCGGGCAAGGTCGAGCGCATCGAGACCCTGGCGAAAGACGGACACAAGGTTCTGATGGTTGGCGACGGCCTCAACGACACGCCGGCGCTGAGCGCGGCGCATGTCTCGATCGCTCCGGCCACCGCCGCCGACATTGGCCGCAATGCCGCCGACTTCGTATTCCTGCGCGAAAGCCTTCTGGCAGTGCCTCTCGCGCTGGACGTCTCGCGCAAGGCGGGACACCTGATCCGCCAGAACATCGCGATTGCGATCGTCTACAATGCCGTCGCCGTGCCGATCGCCATCCTGGGCCACGCCACGCCTTTGTTAGCGGCGATTGCCATGTCTGCCTCATCGGTGCTTGTTATTGGAAACGCATTGCGCTTGCACGGCTTCGGGGCGAATGCGACGCTGCAAGTTATTCAAAAAGTCGGACGCTCCGCAGTCAGCTATTCGGCATAATCCTCGTGACGACGTTGCTCTATCTCATACCAGTGGCCCTTTTTCTGGGTGCACTGGGTGTGTCCGGCTTCGTCTGGGCATTGCGAAGCGGTCAATACGAAGATCTCGACGGAGCCGCCGAGCGGATACTAATTGATCGGGACGACAAACCGGAACGCTGATTTCAATCCGCTGTGCATAAGATGCGCGGATCGCGCTCGTCAGTCGAGCCGGCTCGGTCGGGAACAAGCTGTCCATGCTCCATGCTCCATGCTCCATGACCATCTTGACCTAAGCTGCACACTACATTTGTGAAAAGCCTCTGTCGTGCGAAGGACTGCCTACCATTGCACCCAGTATGAGGCGGCTGATGCCACGAGAGTACCTCGCGTGGCCGGACGAGAGCTTGGCAATGTGCGCACGGGTTCCAAAGTGGAACGTCACGGTCGATCACCTGACCGTGAACCGCCAGTGCCGATTGGTCATGTCTGGCTGATCCAGATCAGGGTCATACTCATCGGTGTGGTCTATTGACCAGTCTTCGACGGAGAAATGCATGACTTACGGAAAGATTGGTCGTCATTATCAGCACCTTCACGGTTCTGGGTTTTCTGTCGTGTGGTCGGCCATGCCTTGTGCTTACGGCGCAGCCATTAGCTGACCGGCGTCGTGTGTATCTCGCTTGCTGGCTGACCATCCGCGTGGCTGCGCGGACAGGGGGGCCGATCAACAGCTTTCGCCTTTGATGGGTTGTGTGCGTCGTTGCCGATCCATCCCGATTCCCGGCCCGCGCCTTGAGGCTATGCGACGGTACCGGAACCCAGCGCACGTCACGCGGTTCCGCGCGCGTGGTGTCCGCTCGTCACGACGATGAACGAACAAGCGGCTGGAGTACCATGAACACCGTACACATCATCGACTGCCACAATGCAAATGACTACTTCGCCGACAGGCAAGAGGGACCGATCGTGCAGCACTTGTTAAAGGCTGTCAACATCCGCGCGGAGCTCCACATGGCGTTGAACCGAACGAAATTTGGTGAGGCTGTAGTACGAGCGATGGAGGCGGAGTGCGACGTGCTTCACATCGCCGGGCACGGCAATGGTGACGGGATCGCTTCGTCCAGTGGGCGAAGTGGCCTTCTTTGGGCTGACTTCGTAAAAATGTTCCAGGGCTCGCATCCAGCGCCGAAGATCCTCGTGATGTCAACGTGCTGCGGAGCATCATCGGGGTTGGGACGTGCGTTTTCGAGATCGATCAACCGTCCGAAGTTGATCATTGGTTCGAGTGACGCGCGCTATTTCGACGACTATGTCGCCGCGTGGGCTTTGCTCTATCGGCGACTGAATTGCAAGGACATCGACATCGAAGCCATGCAGCAGGTTCTTGATGAGATATGCGCGGTCGTGGATAAAAGTTTCCGCTACCTTGGCTGGGATGACGAGAGAGAGCGCTACGTTCGATACCCTCACCCTCGCAAGAGAGCCCGCTTCGACGTCGTGGAGCGTGAGTAGTATGCGCAAGGGTTCCAGGTGGAATGTGGCGATCGATGCGGCGCGGCCGTCGCTGACCAGCGTCGCGAGTGTCTCGCTTGCTGGCGGCGATCTGCGCGGCTGCGCGGCGAAAGGGCGGGATCGGTTAGCCGCATCCACCTCTGAGCGCTTTGAGTGCTTCGTTGCCGATCGATGCGAATCTCCCGGCCCAGCGCCTTTAGGCAATGCGGCGGGCACGGAGCTCATGTCACTCGGCTCAGTTTCACCGTTACACGAGGATAGGCGACCGGATGGCGGCACGCTGATGGGCTCTGACGATAATTTTGACATCGTTGTCGTTGGAGCCGGCCCGGTCGGCCTTTCGTTCGCTGCGTCGCTTGCCCAAAGCGAACTCAAGGTGGCAGTTGTTGAACAGAACACATTCGATAGTCTGGCGAATCCGGCTTTCGATGGTCGCGAAATCGCGCTGACCAACGCTTCGATCAGAACCCTTCGCGAGCTCGGCGCCTGGGATGTCATTCCGGCTTCGGACAAATCAGCACTTCAAGGCGCGCGCGTGCTCAACGGCTCGAGCGCATTCGCTCTTCGTTTCGATCCTCCCAGCAACTCTGGAGAACCGCTGGGGGTTTTGGTTCCAAATTGCCGGATCCGCGAGGCGCTGTTCAAAATCGTCCGCTTGCAGGATCGCGCCCGGCTGTTGTGCGGCCACTCGGTCGTCGATGCAACAAACAGCCAAGAAGGAGCAGTCGTAACGCTCTCTAATGGCGCGCGTTTAACTGCTCGGCTGGTTGTTGCCGCGGATTCGCGTTTGTCCGCCACGCGTGATCTGCTAGGCATCGGCGCCGATATCAACCGGCTTGGCCACTCGATGCTGATTTGCCGAGTGAGGCACGAGCGCGCCCACCACCAGATCGCCATCGAATGGTTCGATCACCATCAGACGATAGCGATATTGCCCCTAGCGGAGGGCATGTCGTCGCTGCTGCTCACATTGCGCTCAAACGAGGCCTATAGACTGCTTGCCTTCGATGATGATTTGTTCCTGTCGGAGTTGACGAAACGGTGTCGAGGGCGCCTTGGAAAAATGACCTTGGCAAGCAAGCGCCACACCTATCCGCTGGTCACGACCTGGGCGCACAAATTCCGGGCGCCGAGCGCCGCACTCATCGGCGACGCTGCCATCGGCATGCACCCGGTGACCGCTCACGGGTTCAACATCGGTCTCAGCAGCCAGAAGCAACTCGCCCGTGGAATCATGACTGCGTGCCGCGACGGCCGCAATGTTGGCGACCCCGACATGCTGCATATATACGAAAGGCGGCTGCGCCTGTCGGCGGCGCCGCTCTACCATGCAACGAACATATTGGTTGGACTCTACTCCAGAGACCACCTGGCGGCACGGCTTGCAAGGCATCTGGGGCTTCGCTTTGCCCAACATGTTCCCCTTGTCCGGCATGGGATTTCGGCGGAGCTCCAGCGGTGATACTGCACCAGCAGTCGCATTTTTGCGCGTGCTGGGCGAGCGATGGGAGAGAGTGCATGATGCACCGGAGTAATCCTGCTCCCCGACGCTGATCTCCGATTGAAGAATTAACCCGTCCTTCAGGGGGGCTGCATAGGCTGCGGACAAGCAGGAGTAAGCAAGCTGACCCGTCCAGCCTTGGAAAAAGAAGATCCGCTGGAGGCGAGAATCCTTCAGGACCAGCTCGCTGATCTGAGGGCAGGCCTTTTCGTCTCAATGCCGATAAGCATTGTGCTGTCCGGGCTGATTTTGACCGTGCAGGCCCTTTCCGGGAACGGTCTTGCTGGCGCGGCCTGGTTTTCGGTCGTTAATGCGATAAATGCCGCCCGCCTTGCACTCGCCCGTCATCAGCTGAAGGAACCCGGAGTCCAGGATGATCTGACACGGGTTTGGCTGCGGCTTCGCTGGTTTGGCAGGCTTGCTCTTCTGGCGGGATTCACCTGGTCATTCCTTGCCGTCCTAACGGCTGGATACACGACGTCTCAAGCATCGCTGCATCTAATAATTCTGGCGGGCATTTCAGCTGGCGCGGTCACGTACGGCAGCTCATATGCTGCGGCAGCGATATGCTTCATCACACCGCCACTCCTCATTGCCGCCGCATGTTTGCTGACGAAGGGAGCCCCGGAAAACTACATTCTGGCTTTTGCCGTCCTGCTTTTCGAGGGCGGCCTGGTTCGATCCTCGTTCGTTGGACAAGCGCGCTTCCGTGACGCGAGCCGCCTGAGACATCAAGCCGAGCGGCTTGCCGCGGAAATGGAGCGCAATTCCAGGGAGGACCATCTTACCGCGCTCCTCAACAGGCGGGGCCTCGAACATGCAATCGATCAGTTTGAGAACACCGATGGACCCTTTGTGGCCATGCTGATTGATCTGGACGGGTTCAAATCTGTCAACGATACCTACGGTCACAGAACGGGTGACGAGCTGCTTGCCAGGATCGCCCGCCGAATAGAGGAAGAAGCACCGGAGGGCTCAACGCTCGCCCGCATCGGTGGGGATGAATTCGTGCTGGTTTTTTCTTCGCGAAAGAATTCTCCTTCTCCCACCAATCTCGCGTCCAATCTCATAGCCAAGCTTGCTCGCCCCTATCCTGGGATCGCATCAGTCCGCATTGGAGCGTCTATAGGAATCTACTTGGCTGAAAACCCCGGACTAACGGAAATGTTGTTGCGGGCCGACATCGCCCTTTACACAGCTAAGCGCCGCGGCAGGAATGAATTTTGTCTGTTCGATGCCGAGCTAGCCCGGGAGTTGCAACGCCGCCAGTCAATCGAACGCGATCTTCATTCGGCGATAACGATGAGAAGCTTGGTCGCTTGGTTTCAGCCAATCGTAAGACTCGAAACTGAAGCCGTCGTCAGTTTTGAAGCCTTGCTAAGATGGTCTCACCCGCTTCACGGTCCCATTTCTCCGCCCGAGATCATGACAGCGGCACGCGAAACTGGAATGCTTCAGCTGCTAACTCAAACGGTATTCGCCGACTGTTGCGCTCTTATCGAGGGCTTGGTCAAAGCTGACCGTCGTGATGTTCGTGTGGCGATGAATGTTTCACCGTGCGAGTTGGAAGCTGGCGATATTGACGAGATGATTCTTAATGGTCTGGCGGCAAAAGACCTCCCTGCAACGATGTTCGACATCGAGATTACCGAAGAAGCCCCAGTGGATCCGGACAGAGTGGATGAAAAGCTCGCCCGGCTTTCACATGCTGGCATTTCTATCGCGCTCGATGACTTCGGCACCGGTTTTTCGACGTTGGCATCGCTCAAGGACAGTCGGATCAGGAAGGTGAAAATAGATCAGGGCTTCGTTCGCGGCTTAGCCAAGTCCCGGGAGAATCGGCTGCTTGTCAAAGCGGTGATTGATCTTGGTAGGACGCTCGGGATCGAGGTCATGGCCGAGGGCGTTGAAACAGAGGCAGATCGGCAAACTCTGTACCAGCTTGGCTGCAGAACCGCGCAGGGCTTCCTGTTCTCTAAGGCAGTGCCTCTCCATTTGGCACTTGATTCGGTAGTAAAAGAGCACGCGAAGGAGTTGTGACCGGCCTCTCCGTCCGTGCTGCTCGCGGAACTTTCATGTGGGGTGGACCTGACGCGCGAAAGCCGTTTCGGACGGTAGAGTTATTACGGGGCGAAACTGAGCACGTGGTTTGGATAGCAGCAATCCGGTCCACCGGCGCACATGCAGCGGCTTCATACAAGCGTTCAAGTTGCGAGATGAGCTTGAGTGAACGACGTCGGAGAATTGCGTCCTTTGGACGCTGGTTTCGCGGTTCCCGTAGGATTCGATTACGGGAAGCGTTCTTGGCTGCTTCTCGGCTCAGCGCTCATCGGGATGAACAACGTACCCGCGGTCAAGGTCTTCGCGACCTCAACCCAGTCACCATCCCGCAACAGCAGCGGTCGGGTCCTGATCAAGCGCTCAGCCTCAGCACAGGTGCTGGAGCAACGGTAGAGCGCGGAAAACGTGTATCGGAATGCGCTGGCTCACCATAGGAAGCTGCCACGGCATGTCGAATGTCCCCAGGGGGCGGACCGTTCCCTTGCATTTGTCTCGATGACGGGCTCTCAAAGCTAAAGCCAAGAGAGCTTTATAAAAATCGCACCCGATCGGCTGCGCAACGACGACCAGCTGAGGCCCGATCGGGTGCTAAGGTCGTGCCAAAAAAGGCGCGTCACTGTCGCATTTCTAGCCGGCTTGCGATCGGACGTCATCTCTTGGCGATCGCTGCCCCTTCTCTCAAATGCGTTTAGCGGCGCCGATGGCGAATAGCGCAAGCTTTTCCACCCGTTTCTACTCCACTACCGAGACTCGTCACCAACCTCCTTTTATTCGCTTCCATATGGCCCATCCTGTCTCCAATCGAGGAGGAGCGCGAACATGGGCCAAGCCGTAGAACGTCTCAGTCTCGGGAATTCTTCTGCTCGCCAAACTGCCGTTGTCGCCGGCACCATATTTGGCAGGGTGACAGTGCACGACAAGATATCAGGCGTTCTTGTCTGGGCTGAACTATGCTTGCAAGCCATAACCCAAAAATCGCCGATCCCTTTGAATTCGAGCCGGATGAATGGGTGTTTCAAAATTTTTGGCGGTTTTAGGCAGAACCCTCCGATGGCCCGCGTACCGGTCAAGCTTCGTGAGCACTTTAGGTTCGTCGATCAGGCATAGGTTTCTTTCCCATGCCACATGCTGGCCGTTTGCCTAGTTCGGAAGCCCTCGAGAGGCGTTGCTCGTCTTGGTATGGCGTCGCCCCTTTTTCCGATCCATCGGCCACGGAGCTAGAATGGTGTCTAGCTGTTGCCGCCTACTTGGTCATCCGGCATGGAGATGCCTATATACCGACCTTCGAAAGGCTGGAATACGAGGTCGAACAAATGCGGCGGAAGCTCGGAAATCGCGAGCGAGCGCAGCGCGTGCTGGCCACGCTCAACCTAAATGGCTCGGACAGCTGGAGCCGTGAGGTTGGTTCTCAAGGCCTGGATGGCGCCGCAATCACATTCGCCCGGGCGGGGTAAAAGCGATTTTTTGGAGCCACTCGCGCTTTTGCGCTAACGAAGGTCCCGCGCCGTATTTGGGCCGGATCCATTTGTGGCCCATCAGAGAAGCAATTACCTTCTCCGGCGCCTCAACTGCCGTCAGCCGGTCCTCGAAAGTGTGTCGCAGGCTATAAAGACTATGCTCGGAAGTCGGCAGAAGTTCCTTGCTGGCGAGCACCTTGTTGACGAGCGCTGAAAGTGACGCGGCCTTGTCGCGATAACGAGGAAAGCCGTCCGGATGGAGCTTGATGGCTGCAAGTGCGCCGCCAACCAAGGGAATGTCACGGGCTGAATGACCGGTCTTCAAGCGACGGCCATTGGGGCGCACCCGCACATGCGGGATTTCTCGATCGAGGTGGATTGTTTCGGTGGTGAGGTTTGCCGCTTCAGAAAGCCTGAGTCCGGTATCGGCAATCACATAGATTAGATGGCGGGCTTCGTCATTGAGTCCGTCGAGCGCGCCTTCAGCGAGTATCTTCTCCTGAATGAACTCCGCTGTGAACGCAGCGCGTTGCCCGGGGACGGCGCCGGAAAGACGCAGGTTTCGAAAAACCGGCTCCAGCTTGAGCTGGTGAGTCAGATCGACGACGCGCAGCATTTTCGAAACATGGCCGATGTCCTTGTTGGCCGTACCGATATCAAGTCCATCCTCAACGATCCGCTTTTGCCACCACTCGCGGAACGCGATTGCGTCGTCCCGAGTGAGGCTTGCGATCTCCTTGTCGCCAATGACTCCAACCAGATTGGCAACTGCGCGCTTTTTGGGGTTACGCCATTTCTTGATTTGGTTGGGCGACATGGCCAGCAAGTTCTGTTGCTCGATCGTCTCGAATTCCTTGATAAGACCGCTCAGGCGGACCGCTGGCCGCTTCTCCCCACCCATGACGGCCGAGACGTCCTGCGCGTCCTCGATCGATTTTTTGTCGAGGAGCAGCTTGATACGGGCCATGAGTTCGTCGAGCGGCCCCGCTGCTAGTTCCTCGTTAGTGCGATAGGCCAATCCAAATGACCGCGCGCGCTTCCTCGCGGCTTCGAAACGCAGCCCCGCCTCGGCGGATTGGCCTTCCCGCAGTCTACGCCAATACGCCTCCAGCCCCGCGCCGAGGCTTTGCACTGCATCTCGCGCCCGTACACCGCGGGGATCGTCAGCCACGGCGACGCCCGTGGAAATGCGTACTAGGCAGCGGCGATCAAACGCCGCGAATTCCTTCGGCACCCTGCGGACGAGATACCAGATGCCTTCACGTTTATGCGGCTTTGGCGCTGCGGAACGTCGCATTATCTTTCTCTAATGTTACACAGTTTGTTACACAGTCTAAGATATGTTTCGCTTCGTGCTGGTCAAGTGCAACAAGGAAGCTTTTGAAAGGAAAGGATTTTTATGGAAGCTATATGGCGGAGAGGGAGGGATTCGAACCCCCGATGGGCTTGCACCCATGCCGCATTTCGAGTGCGGTGCATTCGACCACTCTGCCACCTCTCCGCGGTCATGGTCGGCCGTTGCCGGCGCGGCGCACTAGATAACGGCTGAACGGGCAGGTTACAAGGCCAATCCGTCAGTTATTTGGCTTGCCGGGCAAGCAGCGGATTCGCGACGGTTCAGCGGCGGCGAGGCCTGGGTAGGTTGGTAACCAGTCACGCGTGCTTGCCTCGATGACGGTCACGTCGTGCAGTCGTGCTGACACGCTCGATCCTTCGGCCGCCAACAACAGTCCCGACAACAGCTGTTTGCCTTGACTCGCACTCAACCTTCGGTTAGGGACAGCGCGCAATCGGCGTGGAGGGTTCTTCCGCGCCGCTTGTTTTTTGAACCCGCAGACTGACAAAAAGACGGCTGAACCGCCAGAGGCGGCTCATCAAGGCCGACCGAACAGCGAAAGGCAAAAAATGTTCGCAGTCATTAAAACGGGTGGCAAGCAGTATCGCGTTGCCGCCAACGATCTCCTGAAGATCGAAAAACTCGAAGCCGCTGTCGGCGATATGGTCGAGATCGGCCACGTCCTCGCACATGGCGAAGGCGAGAATGTCACGTTCGGCGCGCCGTTCGTCGACGGCGCGGTGGTCACCGCCGAAGTCGTCGAGCAGGGCAAGAACCGCACCGTCATCGCCTTCAAGAAGCGCCGCCGGCAGAATTCGCGCCGCAAGATCGGCCATCGCCAGCTTTTGACCACCGTGCGGATTTCCGAGATCCTGCTGGGTGGCGCCAAGCCGACGAAGACGGCAGCGGTCAAGGCGCCGAAGAAGGTGAAGGCCGAGGCCGCCACCGAGGTGCAGGCGGAAGCCGCGCCGAAGAAGGAGCCCAAGGCCAAGGCAGCCGAGACAAAGGCAGCCGAGACCGCGGCAGCGCCGCTGTTCAAGGCGCCCAAGGGTGAGCCGGACGATCTGACCGTGATCAAGGGCATCGGCCCGGTCGCAGCCAAGGATCTCAACGAGCAGGGCATCATCACCTTCGCGCAGCTCGCCAAGCTGACCGACAAGGATGTCGCCAAGATCGACGAGCACATGCCCTTCAGCGCCGACCAGATCAAGGACTGGCGCGAGCAGGCCAAGGAATTGGCGGCGAAGTAATTTTCTGGCGACCAGGTCGCCGGATCGGACTTGAAACGGAACGCGAACGCGTTCATAAGGCCTTTTAGGCGCCTTGCGGCGCAACGGAGTTAGTTAGATGGCACACAAGAAAGCTGGCGGCTCGTCGCGCAACGGTCGCGACTCGCATTCCAAGCGTCTGGGCGTGAAGAAGTTCGGCGGCGAAGCCGTCATCCCGGGCAACATCATCATTCGTCAACGCGGCACCACGTGGCATCCCGGCGTCAATGTCGGCATGGGCACGGACCATACGCTTTTTGCGCTCGAGACTGGCGCCGTGACGTTCAACAAAAAAGCCAACGGCCGAACCTACGTATCGGTCAACCCGATTGCCAAAGCCGCGGAGTAGCCGGTTCCGCACTAGAACACCGGCGCCCATCTCGGGAACCGGTGTCTGGCAAAGCCAGGAAAAGGATCAGGGGAGATGGGTTTCCATCTCCCCTTTTTCTTGTGCCTGGAGGACTTTCAAATGGTTGCCGAAGCGGAAGACTCAGAAGACGAAAGTTACGCGATAGATTGCCCGGTGCTGGTCACCGAGCGGCTGGTGATGCGGGCGCCCCACGAGGGCGATATCGCGCAGCTGGTCGAGCTTGCCGACAACCGCCATGTCGCCGAAATGCTGGCACGCATGCCGCACCCCTATGGCGAGGCCGAGGCGCGCGCTTTCCTGGCCATGACCAAATCGCGCCGGGCCGGCATTGCTTATGCCCTGACGCTGGCCGGCACCGACACCTTCGTCGGTTGCGCCGGCCTCAACACCACCGATCGCGGGCTGGAGCTCGGTTACTGGATCGGCGAGCCGCACTGGAAGAAGGGCTATGCGACGGAAGCAGCGCACGCGCTGGTCGATCTCGCCTTCCAGAGGACGTCGATCCAGGTCCTGCATGCCTCGACGCGGGTCATCAATCCGGCCTCGCGCCGCGTCATCCACAAGTGCGGGTTCCAGTATGCCGGCCAGGGCATGCTGAACTCGATCGTCGCCGGCCAGGTTCCCGTCGAGCGCTACCGGCTCGATCGCAAGACCTGGACCAGCCTGCGGAACTGGGTGCATTTCTGATAGATGACGGCGGTCAAGCCAATGGTCGACAGCAGCGATATTGAAACGGCCGCGATCGCGCCGATGACGCCTGGGGATATCGAAAGCTTTCATCGCGCGCTCGATGTCGTAGCGCGTGAGCGAAAGTACTTGTCCTTCCTTGAGGCGCCACCGCTGGATCAAGTCAGAAGTTTCGCAATGGACCGTATCGGGAGAGGCGATCCGGGGTTCGTGGCCGTTGTTCGTGGCGAGGTCGTCGGCTGGTGCGACATCTCACGCCATGATCGGCTCATCCATGCCCATCGCGGCTCCCTCGGGATGGGGATTGTTCCTCCCTATCGGGGGCGAGGGCTTGGACTGCGGCTCATCAATGCAACCTTGGCGCAAGCGCGCAGGGCCGGTTTCGTCCGCATCGAACTCTCCGTGCATTCCGACAATGCTCGCGCCATCTCTCTCTACGACAAGGTCGGGTTTGTCAGGGAGGGCGTGCAGAGCGATGCCGTCCATATCGACGGGGAATACCGCGATACGATCATGATGGCGATCGTCGAACGCGAAAACGCCGCCAGATGAAAGGCCATCAGCCCAGTTCGACCCACACCGGCAGATGGTCCGAGCCGACTGCCTTTCGGTCGACCCACAGACGCTGCAGGGATCTGGCAAGCGAAGCGCTGGTAAAGATATAATCGATGCGCTTGTGCCGGCTGGGATCGGTGGGTTGCTTGGGATCGACCCAACTGATGAGATCGTCGCCGGTGGCGTTCAGCCGCAAGGCGGCATCGACGGCGAAGTCGGCGGTCAGCGGCATGCCGAATTCATGGTCCGGCCGGCCGGCGAGTTCGACATATTCGGGTGAGCCGGCCAGCATGTTGAAATCGCCCATGCCGACAAAGGCTTCGGGATGCGGCAGTTCCGGCAGGCCGATCTCGGCGACGCCGGACAGTGCTCCGCCTTCGAGCGCATAGTTCAGCATGCGTTGGCGCAGGAACTGGATCTGGCTGGCGCGTTCGAGGGGGCTGCGGTGATCGAGATGGATGGAATAGAAGCGGATGAAACCAAGCGGCGTCTCGATCAGCGCTTCCAGCGCGCCGCGCTGGAAGTTCATCATCTCGAAGCTGCGGCTGCGCGGCAAAAGCAGGTTGCGCGACAGATGAATGGGCGTCCTAGACAGCACCATGTTGCCGAGCTGGAAGGTTTTCGTCACGGCACGGCCGTTGTCGATGTGCGAACCGATATTGGCCTCGAAATTGCTGCCATAGACGGCGAAATAGTCGGGCAGCGCCTCGCCGATCTCGGCGACCATGTCGCGGCCGCCATTCCGAGGATTGTTGCGGGTCACCTCCTGCAAAGCGATCACGTCGGCGCCGCGCACGGCATCGGCGATGCGCCCGACATCGTACTGCCCGTCGAGGCCGATGCCGTACTGGATGTTGTAGGTTACAAGCTTCATTCCGACGTCTCTCCGGCCAACCCCACATGGCCATTGTCACAAAACGGCCTCGCCCTTCGCCGCGCCTTGGTTTAGAGCAAGGGCCAAGGTTTAGAGCAATGCCGCAAAGCCACTAGTAGAAACTGTACAATCTCATGAAATTTCTCGATCAAGCCAAGGTATACATCCGCTCCGGTGACGGCGGCGCCGGTTCGGTGTCGTTCCGGCGTGAAAAATTCATCGAGTTCGGCGGGCCGGATGGCGGCGACGGCGGCCGCGGCGGCGATGTCTGGCTGGAGGCGGTCGACGGGCTGAACACGCTGATCGACTACCGGTATCAGCAGCATTTCAAGGCCAAGACCGGCGTCCACGGCATGGGCCGCAACATGACCGGAGCCAAGGGCGCCGACGTCACGCTGAAAGTGCCGGCCGGAACGCAGGTGTTCGAAGAAGACAACGAGACGCTGATCTGCGACCTGACCGTGGTCGGACAGCGCTTTCTGCTGGCCAAGGGCGGCAATGGCGGTTTCGGCAACCAGCATTTCAAGACCTCGACGAACCAGGCGCCGCGCCGCGCGAATCCCGGCCTGCCGGGGCAAGAGCTCAACATCTGGCTGCGGCTGAAGCTGATCGCCGATGCCGGGCTGGTCGGGCTGCCCAATGCCGGCAAGTCGACATTCCTGGCGGCGGTCACCGCAGCCAAGCCGAAGATCGCCGACTATCCGTTCACGACGCTGCATCCCGGCCTCGGCGTTGCCCGCATCGACGCGCGCGAATTCGTCATCGCCGACATTCCGGGCCTCATCGAAGGCGCGCATGAGGGCGTCGGCATCGGCGATCGCTTCCTTGGCCACGTCGAGCGCACGCGTGTGCTGCTGCATCTGGTTTCGGCGCAGGAGGAAAATCCGGGCAAGGCCTACAAGACCGTGCGAGCCGAGCTCGACGCCTATGGCCATGGCCTCACCGACAAGGTCGAGGTCCTGGCGCTTTCCCAGGTCGACACGCTCGACGCCGATGCGCGCAAGAAGAAGGTCGCCTCGCTGAAACGCGCTGCCGGCCGCGCGCCGATGCTGTTGTCGGCGGTCACCGGCGAGGGCGTCGAGGCGGTGCAACGGGCGCTGATGGCGGTGATTGCTGAGGCGCGCGCGCAGATCGCGGCGCCGGTCGAGACGCGCTGGGACAAATAGGGTCATGCAGTCGCTGAGAAAATATCGGCGCATCACCGTCAAGATCGGCTCGGCGCTGCTCGTCGACCGCACGACGGGCCTGAAGCGCGACTGGCTGGCTTCGCTCGCCGACGACATTGCCGGGCTGGCCCAGGGCGGCGCTGAAATCCTCGTCGTGTCGTCCGGCGCCATCGCGCTTGGCCGCACCATCCTTGGCCTCGGCAAGCGAGCCCTGAAACTGGAGGAGAGCCAGGCGGCGGCAGCCGTGGGACAGATCGCGCTGGCCGGCGCCTGGTCGGACGCGCTCGGCAAGGGCAGCCTGAAATCGGGCCAGATCCTGCTGACGCTCGGCGACACCGAGGAGCGCCGCCGCTATCTCAACGCGCGGGCGACGATCTCGACACTCTTGAAGATGAAGGCAGTGCCGGTCATCAACGAGAACGACACGGTGGCGACTTCCGAAATCCGCTACGGCGACAATGACCGGCTGGCGGCCCGCGTCGCCACCATGATGGGCGCCGATCTTTTGGTGCTGCTTTCCGACATCGACGGGCTCTACACCGCGCCGCCGGCGCGCGACCCCAACGCCAAATTCATTCCGGTGGTCGACCGCATCACGCCTGATATCGAGGCGATGGCGGGTGCGGCCGCTTCCGAGCTGTCGCGCGGCGGCATGCGCACGAAGCTCGATGCCGGCAAGATCGCGACCGCCGCCGGCACCGCGATGATCATCACGTCGGGCACTCGGCTGTCGCCGCTGATGGCGATCGAACGCGGCGAGCGCGCTACTTTCTTTCGGCCGAGCAGCAACCCGGTCAAGGGCTACAAAACCTGGATCGCCGGCCAGCTCGAGCCGGCCGGCCGGCTTACGGTCGATGCCGGCGCCATCGGCGCGCTGCTGTCGGGCAAATCGTTGCTGCCGGCCGGCGTCAAGCTGGTCAGCGGCAATTTCTCGCGCGGCGACACGGTGGCGATCCTGTCGCCCGAGGGCCGCGAGATCGCGCGCGGGCTGGTTGCCTATGATGCCGCCGATGCCGTAAGGATCGCGGGCCTGAAGACGGCCGAGATCGAAACCGTGCTCGGCTACGAGGCGCGTTCGGCGATGATCCACCGCGACGACCTTGTGGTGAGCCATTCGGGTGACCAAGTACGGGCCGGCGACCAAAAAGGGGCCGGTGACCAAGTCACGGTTGGTGGCGATGTAAGCGGAGGATGAGCCATGCTGAAACTGCATGAAAAATCCGGGGATGACACTGTCGCGCTGATGGCCGATATCGGCCGGCGCGCCCGCGCTGCCGCCCGGCCGCTGGCCATTGCCACGACCGCCGCCAAGAACGCCGCACTGCTGGCCATGGCCGAGGCGATCGTGGCCCGTGAGCAGGACATTCTCGACGCCAATGCCATCGATGTTTCGAATGGTCATGAATCCGGGCTTTCCACCTCCTTCATGGACCGGCTGAAGCTCGATCCGGCGCGCATCCGCGCCATGGCCGACGGCATCCGCGAAATCGCCGCGCTGCGGGATCCGGTTGGCGACGCGATCGCGCAGTGGGACCGGCCGAACGGTCTGCATATCGAGCTGT
>NZ_RZPW01000002.1:0-41903 GCF_003998455.1 Mesorhizobium sp. M7A.F.Ca.CA.001.08.2.1
CTGTTGTCAGCCAGGGCCGCCATAAAGGGTCTCGTTAAACAACATTCAGGAGGCCGTTCCAATGATCAATCAGTTTGCGAGACTTTTTCGAGGACCAGGTATGCAGGCTTGTTTCAGGACAAAGAACTTTCTGGCGGCAACCACCGCGATGACGACGGTATTCCTGCCGGCTGTGTCTCTCGGGGTGGGTCTGGTAGCATTTCCAACTGGAGAAGCGTTGGCCGACGACCCGATTTCGATCCCGCTGGAGTATGTCGGGGAAGGCCATGACCGCCTGGGCATCTGGGCCAAGATCAACAATGGCAACGCGCAGCGATACGTATTCGACACGGGCTCGGACCAGCTCAACACGCAGATCGGGTCAGAGGTGACCGGGGTCCGCCCGATTGCCGACACGCCTTACGTATATACGTACGGGGACGGAACGTATGGTAATAAGCTTCAGAACGTGGAAATTGATAAATTTACATATGTCGATCCAGATCAAAAGATAACAATCGACGGGCCGTCTGTAAGCGATAAGAAATACCGGGCTGCTCGCATTCTCGATTTTGTCTATACCCATGCGTATTGCAAGGACAACAATCTTAAGTGCACGCCGGGATCCGTGACGGATGGACTTAAAGATATGTATGGTCAGGATCTCCAAGAACCTTATCACGCCGATAAGGAGCAGCGGGCGAAAATGACCGCTGGCAAGATGGCAGACGAAGGCGGCGATTTCGCAGGTACATTCGGGGCCGGCGATTTTCTTGGCAAGACAAGTGTCTGGGGCATGATGGGCAGTGTCACCAGGTCTGGCTACGTGGTCTCCGCCAATGTGAATCCGGATTCCGAGAGCGACCAAACGCCTGGCTGTTCCCCCTGCACGATTGTCAACCTCAATCCAAGCCTCCGGGCCCAATATACTAATGCCATGCCATGGGGAGAACCCGAGGAAAAAGATCAGGATTCTTATCAGAATTTTCCTGGCTCTGGCGCCAATGCCTCGACCGAATACGAAGGCAGCTACAATCTGCAGTACACGGTTAAGGATGGAGCCCCACCAATCACCGACCCCAACAAGACCGCGGTATTGCTCGACACCGGCACACCGGGCGGTGGCAGTCTGGAGATCAGTGATGCGATGCTGAAGCAATTTCAGGATGCGGGCGTCGAACTTAAAAATGTTCGGAGAAATGAGCAACGCGAGATCGTAAGCGCATCGGGCAACATCCCGAGCGTTACAATCGCAGGAACGGATGGCGATCCGGTAAGGCTGGACAATATCGACTTCACCTACACCAGCGGCACGACGGAACAACCCAACGACCAGACCAGTTTTGTTGCCGGTCTTGACTTCTTCAAAAACAGATCGGTCATTTTCGATCTGGAGAAGAAGTATACCGCTTATACGTCACATTTCGTCACTGCCAGCAACTTCTCTACCGATTCATCCGCACCCGAAGGGACCGGTCTGAGCAGGATCACGACGAGCATGGGGAATGAGGGCGGGGTCGGCATAGCGGGTGTCGTCTCCGGCTCCGGATCGCTGACGCTTGATACAAAGACGGTGGTCCGGATGACGAATGTCAACACCTACACCGGCGAGACGAATATTGCTCAGGATGCCTATCTCTCGCTTGCGGGGCTCGGCAACATCCAACGGTCAGCGAAAGTCGTTGCAGACGGCACGCTCGATATCTCCGAACATGGAAATGGCAGCGACTATTGGGGAATCTCCGACGCCTACAACGATGCCCGTATTCGTAGCCTGAGTGGCAGCGGAACGGTCGAACTGGGCAAGCGTACCCTGGTGCTAACGGCTTCGAACGACACTTTCGCCGGCAGCATCAACGACCTCGACGTTGATAACAATAATATGGGCGGCAAACTATTCGTTGCCGGTGGCGTGCAAACGCTGAGCGGAAAGAACAATTTTTCCGGCATGACGACGGTCGGTTCCGGCGCGGGATTGCTGCTTGCCGATACAGGTGTGCTTTCCCATGATGCGACCACGTCCGGCTTTCTCGGGAATGACGGGCAGATCGGGGGCACGGCTATCGCAAACAGCGGCGGTGTCGTCGCAGGCGGCGGCACCTACGGTGCGGTCACCATTTCCGAGGGCGGCACGGTCGCTCCTGGCAGTGCGACCGATCCGAGCAGGATCGTCACCACAATGACTGTCACGGGCGATTTCGCGCAGCAGTCCGGATCGATCTATCAGGTCAACCTCGCAAGGTCGTCCGATCTCATCGATGTTGGCGGAGCAGCGGCGATCGACAGCGGCGCGCAGATCGAGCTCCTGCGGCAGGGAACGCTATTGGTCGATGCCCGATATACTCTGCTCTCCGCAGCAGGCGGCGTAAGCGGCACCTATGGCGGGCTGACGGGGGCTCTGGCGACAGACGCGACGCCCTTCGTCGATTTCCAGCTCGTCTACGATGCCAACAATGTCTATCTCGATATCAGCCGCACATCGACGGCGTTTGCCGATGTAGCCAGCACCTTCAATCAACGCTCGGTCGCCGCAGCGGCTCAGGCGCTTGGAAGCGGTAATCCGATCCAGGACAACATCCTGTTCCTGACGGCGCCGGAAGCCCGCAACGCTTTCGATATGCTATCAGGCGAGGTTCATGCTTCCATTCATAGCGGCCTCATCGAGGACAGTCATTCTGTACGCGATGCCGCGAGCGAACGGATCCGTGCGGCGTTCGACGGCGTCGGTGCCTCCAGCGTTCCGGTGATGACTTATGGGCTGGGTGGTCTGGAACTGGCCCCGGCAACGAGTGAGAATTTCGCCGTATGGGGCCGTGGCTTCGGCGCCTGGGGTCATCTCGACAGCGACGGCAATGCCGCCGGTCTCGAGCACTCGACCGGCGGCTTTCTGGCTGGCGGTGACGCGGCTGTCGGCGAAAGCTGGCGGCTCGGCCTCATCAGCGGCTACAGCCATACCTCCTTGGAGGCGGACGATCGCGCGTCGTCGGGCTCGAGCGAGAATTACCATCTCGGTCTTTTTGCCGGCACGCAGAACGGCAATCTCGGTTTTCGTTCCGGCCTTGCCTATGCCTGGCACAGCATCGAGACCGGCAGGTCCGTGGTCTTTCCAGGCTTCGCCGACAGCCTTTCGGCCGATTACGACGCCGGCACGTTCCAGGCCTTTGGCGAGCTCGGCTACCGTATCAATACGGCTTCGGCTTCTTCGAGCCCTACGCTAATCTCGCTTATGTGAATTTTGACGCCGATGGCTTCACCGAGAATGGCGGCGCAGCCGCCTTGTCGAGCGGGGATCGCTCGAGCGACACGGCGTTTACCACGCTAGGTCTGCGTGCGTCGACGGTACTGACCCTCGGCACCGTGACTGCTACCGCGCGCGGCGGTCTTGGCTGGCGCCACGCCTTCGGCGACGTCAGGCCGGATACCGCTCTTGCCTTTGCTGGCGGTTCGTCCTTCGCCATCAAGGGCGTGCCGATCGCAAAGAACGCAGCTCTGCTCGAAGCTGGGCTGGACGTAAACATCACCGAGAACGCGACGTTCGGCATCGCCTATCAGGGACAGATCGCCTCGGATGCCCAGACACACGTGTTCAGCGCCAAGCTCGGCGTCCGTTTCTAAATCACCCGCAAAAGAGATTGGTTATGAAGTCAGTGAGTGCATTTTCTTTTACCGTCGTTCTCGGCTCAGCGACGGTGATGTCTGTGTCCGCCGCGCGAACGGACGATGCCTGCTACAACAAGGCACAAAGCCTATGAGGACGCAATGTTCAATCGACGACCTGAAGCCAGTCGATGGCGAGCTCGACAAGCTCTACAAGGAGATGGAGACCCGGCTCAAAGAGTCCCGGCGCATGTCCAGGAACTGGTCGAGACCGCGAGGGACTACAACGCCACCTCGGAGAACACGCGCGACGCCTACCCCAAGGATTGGCGGCATTTTTCCTCCTGGTGCCGGCGCGCTGGCTTCGATCCCCTGGCTCCGGGCTCGAAGGTGATCGGGCTCAATATCAGCGCCTGTGCCTCGGGCACCGCCGCCGGCGATCCGAAGCGTGGCGCCCCTGCCCTTTTGGTTGCGACCATCGAGCGGCGGCTTTCCGGCCTCGCCTGGAACTTTACCCAGCGCGGCCGGCCGTTGGACCGCGCGGAGCGGCATATCTATACGGTTCTTGCCGGCATTCGCCGCAAGCACGCAAAGCCACCGCGGCAGAAAGAGGCGGTCCTGGCGACGATCTGCTGGCGATGATCGCCACGCTCGGCCACGACCTCAGGGCCTGCGCGACCGCGCTATTTTGCTCCTGGGCTGTGGCGGCGGCCTGCGGCGCTCCGAGATCGTCGGTCTCGACGTCATGCGCGACGACAACAGCGATGGCGCCGGCTGGATCGAGATTTTTGACGGCAAGGGCTGCTGGTCACCCTACGCGGCAAGACCGGCTGGCGCGAGGTCGAGGTCGGCCGCGGCTCCAGCGACCACACCTGCCCCGTAGTCGCGCTCGAGAGCTGGATCCGCTTTGGCCGCATCGCATGTGGACCCCTGTTCCGCCGCATCTTGTCGATCAGGTCGATATAATACGAAAAAGCCGCCGCCATTCGGACGGGCCTCGGCTATCATGTCCAGCCATTACGCGGCGAGCGGATAGCTTTCGCCGGACCAGGCAGAGAACTTGGCGGCAAAAGCCTTCATCTCGTCGACCGCGAATGTGGTGCGCGGTTGCGAACTCGACTTGCTGGGCGAGAGGGACCTCGCCGAGAAAGGCGCTGACATGAGCGGGATGCTGCTTGGCCAAATCGAGATCCGCAAAGCAATCGGCCAGCGCCGCGTCGTCCAGCTGTACGCTGCAGGGCGCGTTCACGGTCGTCAAGACGGATGCAAATGCTTGCTCATAATGGCCGCAAGGTAATCGTTTCGGGTCGGAGACACAAGTTGCCGCCTCCTTCGCCGTAGAGTGGCCCGATACAATCACGATCGATATTGCCACCTCTTATCGATAGTGATCGCATAGTTCCCTGATTCGACTCTCAACCGCTCATATCAAGCGATTACTTCCATGTATCTGCTGCGCTAGCCCGTCCTGGCCTTGGAGTGTCGCTCCTCACCTCCTCCACCACTCACCAGCCCGATGGGAGTATCGCCCGCCAGCAGCTTCTCCTTGCTGAGCAGCGCGGCAACCTCAATCGCCTCGAAATCGGGCAAATCCCGCAGTGTGTCGAGGCCGAAGTGCAACAGGAAGGTCTTGGTCGTGACGTAGGTGTAAGGCGTGCCAAATTCAGCGGGCAGGCAGACGTTGACCCACACTTAGAGCATTGAGGCACTCGAGCCGCCCTCAGGCGGTGCCTCAAAAGCTCGCGGGCCAGATCGCCTCGGTTCGGAGACAGACAGGCTCAAGATATCCACGCCAGAGACGGCGAGCTGGAGCGTATGCTCGGCATTGCGAAGAAGAACATGTTGGCCTTTGCCGGGCGCCAGGCAGGACCGTCGCACGACATGGCAATGCCAAGAGTTCGCACGGCGTTGTCTCCGACGATGCTGGCAGATGTTCTGCAATGACTGGCAACACATGGACGCACCAGAGCGGAACCAGAAACGATCGAAATTCGCCCATAAGACTCGGCGAAACAGAACACCCCAGCGTAACAGGTCGCCGGCCGACGCGACCAGGTCAAGCAAGGGTTGGTAAGACCAGCTATTGGCCTGCTGGCTTGCAGCGGTCACCTCACGCTGGAATGCTGGATTGCGGCGCAAAAACTCCCATGCCCTTTCGCGCGGCGTCATACCAGCGGTGCAGTCATATGATCGTTCATCCCGCCAATCAGCCTCGACCGCGCCAGTCACGAGAACTGCAGGCACGACTGTGCCCCCTTGCCCGCCCCCACGGACGTCCAAACATCATGCAATTTTGCAAAGCACCGGCGCCGAAGCCACCCGACCTCGATGACGCCATTTCGTCGAAGCATGTGTCGTCGGCACTGTGCAGGGCAGAAGCAGGCTGTCGGTCCCGCGCAGCGACAGCAAGCGCGGCCTGAGCATGCGAAGGGAGTCGCTTTGATAGGAGTGCCCGGCTGGGTTCCGTTCAGGACGTTCCCTGAAGACCTGGTGGCGTGGCGGTGGCTTCGACGCTGGTTGTGGGCAGGTTGTCGTAGCCCGGGTGCTATAAGCTTAGTCATCTAGGTCTCCTGGGGGAAATTTCCGCCATTGGAGGCTAAGTTTCACGCTATGCCAGCCCGTATTGTACAGGTGAAGCCGACTGGTCAGTGGACCGCAAAACGAACGGCGCGCCGCTTCTCTTTGGTGATGCTCGCGCCGCGCTTTCTTCGCGGACGGTATGGAGATGAAGCGCTGCATGCCCCTGTAGCAGCCGATTTCACGACCAGACTTGCGCCCGCACTGCCCCTGTTGCCGCGGCATACCAATGCGTGGCGTCAGGAAGACTTCGTCGACCATTGCCGTCTCGCTGAGATACTACCGAGCCCGAGCTCCCCTATCCTAGACCCTCGTATCGCATATCGGACGGCCCCACATCAGCCCAAGTTGCCATGGGGACCAGCGCCATGCGTTCGCCCGAATGCAGCTTCCTGGCTTGATCGACAGCAATCAAGGGGACGGTGCAGGCCAAGATTGCGGCAGGGCTTGGGCCCCCCACCCTTCTCCTCAGAACTCCGCTGCTTCCAGCTGGCGGCTGAAACTCACAGGCGCAGCCAGCTTGGTCTCTAACCGCATCGATCGCATCATGGTGTCTGCCATAAATCCGTGTGCGTGAAGCGCTCCAGAGCGAAGATGTTGGGCGTCAACCAGGTTCACTCCAATGAGCTTCACTTCTCGAGTTCTGCACAGTGTCCACGACTGGCGCCGGAGGTTGATCCGGTGATTAGGAGGAGCACTCGTTGTCGGATTCTCGACGATGTCGGACATGTGACACAACGCTTCCAGGGCGATCGCATTGTTCCGAAACGATTTTCCCAGTTGGCACGAAGGTTGCGGCCCTATGCGCAAAAGCACTGCGATGCCGCACCGACTGGAAGAACTCATCAATGATCACGCTTTTCGAACATGTGGGCGCCGCTACCGACACTGAGCGTTCCCGAGCCGACGGAAGCCTCTATCCCTTCTTTTTGAAGGCTGTCCGGACATGAACGCATTTGATGTCCGTCCAACGCTTGATGCTCCCGACGACGATCCCTATGTCTGGCTTGAAGTAGAGGGCGAGCGGGCACTTGCCTGGGCCGCCGGCCAATCGGCAAGGACTCTGAAGCACTTCGGTGGAACGCAGTTCGAGCGCGACCGCGCGGCTCTGACAGCCATTTTCGACAATCGCGACAATCTTCCCCTGATCGCGCGCCGTAGTCAGTACCTCTACAATTACTGGCGAGATGACGGTAATCCACGCGGACTGTGGCGCCGGACCACCCTTGCCTCCTACATGAAGGCGGATCCCCAATGGGAGCTACTGCTCGATCTGGATGCTCTCGCGGCTAGCGACGGAGAGGACTGGATCTGGGACGGCGCGTCCATCGAGCCGGAGAGACGGGAAAGAGCCGTTCTGCGCCTGTCGCGCGGCGGCAGCGACGCGGTCGCGCATCGCGAATTCGACCTGATCTCTCTGAGCTTTGTCGCCGACGGCTTCAACCTCCCCGAGGCCAAAGGCTACGTTAATTGGCTGGACCCTGACACGCTTCTGCTTTTCAGTGCGCTTGGTAATGGCATGGCCACCCGCTCCGGCTATGCGCGCACCGTTCGACTGTGGAAGCGTGACGCGGATCCCCTCACCACGCCGGCAATCTTCGAGGCCGGGTTCGAAAGCTTCCAAGTGTCTGGTCATTCGGACCGCACCGGCCGCAGCGAGCGCCTTTGGTTCATCGAGCAGCCGGCCTTCTTCGAGAAGATCAGCTGGATCGGCGATAGGAGCGGGCCGAGGAGGCAGATCGATCTTCCTCGCGACGCGTCGTGGCGGGTCTTCGGCGACTGGCTGGCGGTAAGGCCGCGCAAGCCCTGGACGGTGGGAGGCACCACCCATCCCGCCGACGCGCTGATCGTCATCTCGCTTTCCACTTTCCTCGCCGGCGGACGCCGTTTTGAGACCCTGTTTCAACCAGGGGAAAGGCGCTCCATGCAGTCATTCTTCTGGAATGACGGGAAGCTCATTATCTCTTACCTCGTCAATCTCGCACCGCGTTTCGAGATGTTCACTCCCGGCCACCAGGAATGGACGCGCCGAGTCCTGAACACCCTGCCCGCCGAAGGTACTGTCAACGTCTGGTCATTCGATGCGGCAGTTCACGAGACCAATGGAGAGGTCCTGATCTGTGCTCAGGATCCGATCACGCCGCCGCAGCTCTTGCTGTTCGATCTGAATGCCGCGCCGTCTCTCAGCGCTTCAGCAATCCTGAAGCGCAGCCCGGAGAATTTCGATGCATCCGGACTGGTGGTCACGCGCCACGAGGCAGTCTCTATCGATCATGAGCTGATCCCCTATACGCAGGTTGGTCCGGCGAACGGGAACGGAGATGCTCCGATTCACCTTTCCGCTTATGGCGGGTTCGGCGTATCACTCCTGCCCTACTACAACTCCCCGCTGGGCAAGCTGTGGCTCGAGCGCGGCGGCACGTGTGTCGAGGCGAACATCCGCGGCGGCGGCGAGTTCGGCACCCGCTGGCACGAAGCCGGGCGCAGGGAGGGCAAGCGTCTCGCCCATGACGATTTCGCCGCCGTTGCCGCCGACCTCGTGCGAAGGGGCATCACCCTGCCGAGGCGGATTGCCGCCGAGGGTGGCTCAAATGGCGGCCTGCTGATCGCAAACATGCTGACCCGCTATCCTGAGCATTTCGGGGCTCTGTTCTGCACAGCACCGCTTATCGACATGCGTCGCTACACCAAGCTCTTGGCGGGCGCGAGCTGGATCGACGAATATGGCGATCCGGACAAGGTTCACGATTGGGCTTTCCTGAAGGAAATCTCCGCCTATCACGCCGCAGCGCCGGGACAGCCCTATCCGCCTATCCTGATCGCCACCACGAAACGCGACGACCGCGTCCATCCGGGCCATGCGCGCAAGATGGCCGCAAAACTGCAGGCTCTTGGCTATCCCGCTTACTTCTACGAGGCCAGCGCAGGCGGGCACGGCTGCGGCGAGGACAATCGGGAGCAAGCCGCATTCATCAGTCTAGGCACCAATTTTCTCCGCAGCGCAATCGGCTTCAACGATCACCTTCCGGAGACGGCGGAACGCGTTGCAACGCAAGAGGGGCATTTGAGGTCCATCAACAATTCATTCGAGCAGGAGACGAAATAGTGCAGTGCATCCTTTCTGAACATCAAGGAGTGAATCTCATGGCGAGAACGCGAATGGGCGTAGCGCGGGCAACAGCAGCGGCGGTGGCCCTGATCATGGTGGGACAGCAGGCCGTCGCCGCGGAGCCTGCGCAAGCAGAGACCGTCCTGGCGGAGACGGGAGCCTCGGTCACCGAAGCGCCAATCCCTTGGCAGGTCCGCCTGCGGGCGTTGGGCGTCGTTACGAAAGATCTGGGCTACGTTGATACGCTTCCCGGCTCCGGTCTTTCGTATTCGGACACGGTGACGCCGGAACTCGATATCTCGTATTTCTTCACCGACAACATCGCCGCCGAACTCATACTCGGTACCACCTATGCCAACATCGCGGGCCAAGGGACGATCGGAGGGTTGGGCAACATCGGCAAAGTTTGGCTGCTGCCGCCGACGCTCACGTTGCAGTACCATTTTACCGATCTCGGCGCGTTCAAGCCTTATGTCGGCGCCGGCGTGAACTACACGATATTCTACAACCAGGACACTGGCAGCGCTGATGCTCTCAAGGTGAAGAACACGTTCGGCACGGCGCTGCAGGTCGGATTCGATTACATGGTGGACCAGCACTGGGGCCTCAACTTCGACGTGAAGAAGCTTTTCCTGAAGCCGGACTTCGACGTCACGGTGGCCGGCGCGAAGCTGACGGGGAAGGCGGAGCTCGATCCCTGGCTGATAGGCGCAGGTGTCACCTACCGCTTTTGAATATCAGAGTGAAGCCTGCTTCCCGACTGCCGGTTTAAAATGAAGGGCGCCTCGCGCGCCCTTTTTTACGGTCGACACTGCAGCGCAAGACCTCATGAAGCTATTGTCGGGCGGGATTCTCTTCCGGCGGACCCAGAAGGTGCACTGGCCAGCCAGCCTCGCGCCTGAGATGGAGTGCTTAGAAGCGCTTTGGATCGGGACGGGCTTTGGTATTGTGGGTGGAATGCTTCAGCCAGACCATTTGCCAGCATCGTCTCCCGGACGTCATGTCTGAGCTTCGTGTCAGCGCAAGGCGAACACGCGGCTCCTAGATGCCGACAAGATGGCTGGTTCAGCCATGCTGCGACAGTTGCCTGTTTTTCAGTTCTTTGCTGTTCGTGCGCTAACCGCAACGCTCGATACTCGTCTCGCGTGCCTGTCCCAGTGGGGTGGGCGGCAGAAAGCGATTAGGCCCGCTGAAAGAGGCGGACCGCATCCGGAGACCGTGACCAAGAGATTAGGACCTGAAGCGAGAGCGAAGGTTGCGGGAGGCCGCGGCGGGCCTAAAAGGGGATGCCGACCAACCCACGCCCCAGGAAAGGCGGTCAAAAACCGCAGCGGCCGACTGTCCAATAGGGTGCGCCCGCGCCAGGCGAGCCAAATGGCAGGGGCTGCCGGGGGACCCTAAGAAAAGCGGGTTGGGTTCACGAGCCCCCGGCGCGCGCCATCAGGCCGCTAGCTACTTGGAGGGCGGGGGCATCAGGTCTGTTTGTCGGGCTGAACCAGATCCATGTGGCTGACGCCGAGGGCCGCCAGTTCATAGATCGTGATAATTGTCGGATTTCTTCGGCCTTTCTCCAAGCCGCTGATGTACTGCTGACTGAACCCGGAACTCTCCGCAAGCTGCTCCTGCGTCAGATGCTTCCTTTGCCTGATCCTCTGTACATTCCGGCCGACCAACTTGCGCATATCCATGCACGCAAGCCAGCGGATCAGGCGGCTTGAGTTTATCAACTATAATATGTAATCCACATTTAGCAGGCAGAGGGCTTCGCGGGTCCATTGTCCGGAGATCGAATTGGCGATGTACAGCCCAAATCGAACACGCCGTTTGCCGACGAGGTCCCCTGGTCGGACCGCATTACAGCCTACGACAAGGACCACTTTACAACCTATATGAGGCTCCTGGACGCCTCAGCCGACAACGCCACTGAAGAGGAAATGGCCCATGTGATCCTCGGCATTGATCCGGCACGCGAACCGGAGCGCGCACGGAACGTTCTTCGCAGTCATCTCGACCGTGCAAACTGGTGGTGACGAGCGGCTACAAGGATTTGTTCGCCAGTTGACGAAATGGGCGGTGCGGTCGCTTGGCTTCAAGCAACGAAGTCGCGTAACCACCATGCATCGACGCATCACCACAGCGCGAATGCGCTCGAAGATGATCGCGAGGACTTCCAGTCGGCGCGGATATCCCAGTGCTTCGGCATCCGCAAGCCAAGCGTCGAAGCGCCTGCAGGACGAAGCGGAGGCGACGGCAGCGCGCTTTGAGCGAAACAGGATTTTTTGCAGTCGCCCTTACGCCGCAACTGTTGACACTTTCAAGAGAGTCCGGAGGCGGCTTTCAACCGCCGATCGGGCCAGATCGCGTCCATAATGAGTCGGACGGGCAGCAAAACGGGAATGCGGGCTCGCACCGCAGGGGTATATGCTCGCGGCGCCCCCCAGAAATGCCGTTGCGCAGCATGCCAGCCTCGCCACCTCGAACAGCGATCTCGCCGGACGGGTGTGACGATAACCGCCGCAATCCTTGTGGTCCCGGGCAACTTGCCTTCCCCGCGCGTGGATTCGCAGGCAGACAAGCGTGATGACGCAGGCGGTCGGCATAATTATGCGCAGCATGCCGAAGCGTGGCTCAACGGGCAGCTTGCGGCAGCAAGGGTGACCTTGCGGGACACTAGTTAAGTGTAGCCCAGCCGCGGAGTCCCCGGACTGGTCGTGACTACGACCGATAGCATTGCGCCACCTATGGGCGCGCCCGCTTGGGCGGCGGTTTGGGACCATTCCCGCGCAACTGGCCTCAACAAGACGGAGACAGGAACGATTCCGACGTTTCGCTAGCCGCAGAGCGGATTTGAGGACATGGCGCCCGCCCTCGCCTGCTCTTCGCTGGCGTACGCTTCTGTCTCATCGTTTTGTCCTCCGCTCGCCAATCGCCGCTCCCAGGAAGCGGTGCGGCGGCGAGTCATGACAGGAACGGACCCGCGGTCTGAGCCGCCGCATCCGAAGGACCGGAACGAGGAGAATGACCCGAAGCACAGCTAGCTAGGGTTGCGGGACGCCGCGGCGGGCCTAGAAGGATGCGGCGCCACCTGCTGGAAGGCGCCACAGAGAGAATTGCGAGAGTCTTACGACGCGCGCTAGGGAGCGCAGCGGAAATGGTCGAGACGCTCTGAGCCAAGAAAAGCGGGGAGCGACCCACTGGCACCCGGCACGCGTGATGGGCGCGGGCGCCCCCTACGTCCGCAGGCTCAACAGAATCTCACACGGATCAGCGTCGAGGGCCGCAGTTACGTCGAGAAACTCAATGATATCGAGACGCCGCTCTCCACCCTCATATTTCGCCACGAAGGATTGCGGACGACCAAGCTTCTCAGCCACCTGCGCCTGCGTCAGTCCTTTGACCTTGCGCAGTGAGATCAACTGGGTCAGAAACCGCTGGTGGCGGGGAGATCGAAGAGATTTGGGCATTAAGGTGAACCGGTCAGGTGAAGACCGGCTCAGCGACTAATCCCCGTTTCGGATTATCCCATTTTGGGATATTCTGCCTTGGATCCAGCGATCAAGATGCGAGGTTCGCGGCAGACATGAATCGAACAACGGGAACAGATTGGACTGAAAGCTCAACACTGCTCGACGAGGTCCCTTGGTCAGACAGCCTCACGAGCTATGACAGGCAGCATTTCAAAATCTATCTGAGGATCCTCGACGCCTGCGCCGACAATGCTACCGTAGAAGAGATGGCCGATCTCATTCTCGGTATTGACCCGGCACTTGAACCGGGGCGCGCCCGCAAAGCTATTCACAGCCATATCGACCGGGCGAACTGGATGATTACGACCGGCTACAAGGAACTGTTCCGGGCTGACGAAAAGGGCAAGGCGTTAGCTTCTTGAGCAACGAACTGGCTACCGCCATTCATCGGCACATGGCCACGGCGCAGCGAACGCGGTCGCACAGATGATCGGGAGGACCTTTCCAGTCGGCGCCGACCCGCGGTTGGCCGACGCAATTTTCCGGTGGGAATTGCCCGCAGGCGAACCGTTGAGCGCCCGCAGGACGAAGCCGAGGCGGCGAGAGCGCTCTTCCAGCGAAACAGGGTTTGGCAGTTGCCTGTGCGTCCTTAGCGATCTCGCTGGATGATGCGACGACAACCCCGCAGTTCCTCGTAGCCTCGCTCCCCGCAGTAGTATGGTTGGGTATGGACAGAGCGCCGAACAGATTCGGGCCGCTGAATATCCGAATTGCAATCAACGGCGAGGCGCTATTCGACTTAGGCTGGGCACGCAACGTGCAGACCCCGAGTTTCGCTGCTCGATCGCCGCAGCAGTCTGATTTGACCAAATGAACTCATAGATTGGCAAGGCAACTGGCAGCTGACGCGGCAGCAAGGACACCATGCGCGCCTTTAATCATCGTGAACCCCCGGTTACAACGAATTTAAAGACTCTTCACGACCGAAATCACTGACAAGTGGTACGTTCCGCAGCAAGTCCTCGGCGGCTCCGAAAATGTTAGGTCATACAAAGAAGTTGAAATCTGATCATCCTGCAAGGCCGCACAGCCGCCTGTTTGGATACCAAGAGATTGAAAAAATGTCTTCCCTGCCATGGCAGCAACACCCAATCCAAAAGACTACAAGCGCGGGCCAATTGCGTTCAGCTCGCCGGATCATCGTGAAGATTGGCTCTGCACTGCTTGTCGATCCACAAACGAGAAAGCTGCGCGGCGCTTGGCTTGATTCGCTAATAGCCGATGTCGCCCGATTTTTCTCACGCGGGCAGCAAGTGATTCTCGTTACATCCGGCGCTGTCGCGCTTGGATCTTGTCAATTCGATGGGTTAGACAGACCTCTCAGAATTGAGGAGAAGCAATCGGCGGCGGCAATTGGTCAGGTTCGACTTATGCTTGCTTACGAACAGAGATTAAAGCGCCATGGTTTTGCGTCGGGGCAAATGTTGTTGACCAGCCAAGACATAGAGAACCAGAATCGCCGGCACAATGCATGGTCGACCCTTCAACAACTTCTCAAAATCGGGGCCGTACCCATCATCAACGAGAACGACACGACCGCAACGGCCGAGATCTGCTTTGGCGACAATGACCGGCTGGCGGCACGGGTCGCGCAGATGGTAAAAGCCGACCTTTTAATTTTGCTTTCTAACCTAGATGGCCTATTCACGGAAGACCCGCACGACAATCCGTTGGCTCGTCTCGTGACAGAAGTGCGGTGCATTACCCCCGAGATAGAGGCCATGGCGGGTCATTCTCTCACCCGCTATAGTTCGGGTGGCATGGTAACAAAGTTAATGGCAGCAAAGATAGCCATGGGCGCGGGATGCGGCATGGTCATTGCGAGAGGAACCGAACCTTACCCGCTCGCCGCCATCGAGAACGGTTCGCCATCGACGTCGTTTGTTCCGATCGCCAAAGATAAGCTATTCGCGGGGACCTTTGATGAACTCTGGCCGCCTGAATAACTCCAGCGACCGTCAATTCGCGGACGGGCTTGCAATGCTATCTGGCACAATGTTGCGCAAGGAATGAGCCTGCCATCGGAGGCTAGTGCACCTACTGAAGCGGCCTGTGCAAAGCATAGAGGAACCATGGTCGAAGCAGTTTACTAATCTAGAGAATTGAAGATCGTGAGGAGGCTAACAGCGCTACGGCCTGGTTTTTGGTGCGCACGCCGAGCTTATTCCTGGCATTATCCAGATGAAAAGCGACCGTGCGCGCCGTGATGCCCAAGATGCAGGCCGTATCCAAGGCGGACGTGCCGCGCGCCGCCCACCGCAGGCAATCATATTCACGTGGTGTCAGCAAAATGCCGTCAACCGTTCGATTGACAGAGAGTTTGCGGCGAATATGAATGTGAAAGCACATTGCCATGAGTTGGAGCGCCTGCTCATACCGCTCGGCGACGCGCAGTAAAGCGGACGGCTCACGCGCTGCAAAGGTCATCACAGCAACACGGCCTCTGCGATCGACAATCGGGATCGTCAATCCAGAGCAGATGCCGAACTCTGCCGCTTCAGCGAACAGCCTTTGCTGAACCTTCGATGTCTCAACGCCACGAAGGTCGCATTCCCATTGGAATGGACGTTCGGCAAGTCGCGCACGCATGATGACGGGATCGACTCTCTGATACTGGTTTCGCAGATAGTGCGCTGTCCAGGGACGCGGATAATTTGAGATCAACTTGGGCTCGCCGGAAGGTTGTGAGGGCAGGGATAGATACGCAAACGTGAGTAGATCAAATCTTGAGGCCGCGCTGGCCAAGGCATCCCGAAAATCTGTTTCGTCGACGCTCTCCGAGAGCCTTTCCAGAAATGTCTCGAATACAAGCGGCATATCCTTTGTCATTGTCCTGACTCAATTTCTCCACCTGTCTGTTGCGCGCCACGCCTACTGGAGGCCCGGTAAAGCGACCCGCTTAACCGCTGCCCGCATCTCTGCATGGGCCGCCTGACAGTCTTGCAGAATGGCGCAACGTCTGGATCTTCGCTCCGATGATCCCAATGGCTGGACCTTGGGACGGCTATCTCCGCGACGCTTGAGCATCTCTCAAAACGCAATTGTGCAATGAGAGAGCCCTCTCGGAGTGAAACGACACAGCGCCCCTGCATCAGTGGTGAGAAGTCATCCTGCGCCATTATGGTCAGCGGCATCTAAAGGAATCATCAGTCCAGAGGTTGCTGCGTCAACGTCGCTCCGCACAAAGAAGAGAATGACAGGCGCTCATCGCCTGGACGGAGTACTCGATCAAATCCTCGCAATGGTCCTTGCTCCTGAGGTCACCAGCTTTGGTCCAGACATTCTGTCCGGATAGATTTAGTTCTGCCTCAAGCCTGTCGAGTCCGGCCTGGTCGAGGTCGCTCGCAACCACACGAAAGCCCTTTCAACGAACTGCCTGGAGATAGCTCGCTCTATGCATCCCGCAGCGCCTGTTATCACCGCAGTTTTCTTATCAATGCCAGTCACGGCTCAAGTCAACCTTTGAGAAAAGTTCCCATCATAATCTCTGAAAGGCCGCCGAAGACTAGTGGGGCAGTCCTGCAAAAGTTTCACCTCCTTGTTGAGTTGTCAGTCAGCGGCATCGCCACGGATTGTGCTACGCTACAGCGGTGTCGGACTTTGATCGGGCAGCGTCGCAGATCGCGAAGCATGGTTCGAGCAGTTTTACTAAGCTGCGGCGCAGCTGGGTTGGAATTGCGGCCATAATCGGCCGTAACGCAGATTATCAGCTGCAACCCGATTTCCAAAAGTACCGAGTGGTTGATATATTTGTCGCCCGGCGCGATTGTCGAAGTATTTGGAGCTTGAGATGGTTCGCCGCTATTACGACCTGCCGTCCCTGACTGCTTTGGCTGTTTTTGAAGCGTCTGCCCGGCACCTGTCATTCAAATTGGCTGCTGCCGAACTGAACGTCACTCCCGGGGCTGTCAGCCGGCAGATCAAAGCGATCGAGGATGAGCTCGGTGTTCCGCTCTTCGCTCGGCTGGCAACCGGCGTGGCGCTGACAGGCGCCGGCGAAGACCTTTATGGCGCGTTGGCCAGCGGTTTTTCGCGGGCCGCAGATATCGTCCGAAATGTGAAGCACGGCGACCGGGCGAAGAACGTCACTCTCGCCTGCTCTGATGCGTTCGCGTCGATGTGGTTGATCCCACGGATGCCGGACTTCTGGACGCGAAATCAGGACATTGCCGTTGACCACCTGATTTCGGACAATCCTCGAGAATACCGGCGCGCCGAAGTCGAACTGCGTATCCGCTACGGGTTTGGATCGTGGTCGAATGAAGATGCTGAACTCCTTTTCGATGAAACAATCTACCCGGTATGCGGCCCTGGATTTGCAAGCAAGCATCGCGACGCAACAGCGGAGTCGTTGGCCGACCTTCCTTTGCTGCACGTTGACTGGGTGGATCCCGACTGGGCTGGCTGGGACGAGGTCTTGCGGCGCGCGGGAGTCTCGCATGGGCCGACCCGTGGTCGGCGCTTCGGCAAGTTCTTCGTGGCTCTCCAGGCCGCTCAAGCCGATCAAGGGGTGGCTGTTGGCTGGCACCGCCTTGTCAAGGCGCAGATCGAAGAAGGGAGACTCGTCAGACTGACGGATCTCGAGTTGCCCGCCCCTGGTAGCTATTATCTCACCTGGTTTGAAAATCGCACACTGTCCCCTACCGCGCAGAGCCTCCGTAGCTGGATCCGGGAAACGGCGGCGCAAGAACGAGAAAGCTAGAGCTCTCTGCCGGCCCGCTTCTGCATCGCCCACAGCTTCAACGGCACTCCGATCGACATCAGCGGTTCTGGATACAGCCGAACTGGGGTTGGCTCGCTCAGGGCGTCTGCAACCATCGGCTCGTTGCTACCGGCGGCAAGATCGGCAGCCAGCATCCCATAGAGGGTAGCTTGCACCGTTCCAAGGCCATTGCAGCATCCGGCTACGAAGACCCTATCCTCAATTTCGCCGAATGCGGGCGCTGAATTGAGGGAGAGACACAAGTGGCCTCCCCAGCGAAATTCCATCGGTATTTCACCCAGCATAGGGAAGCGCGCCTGGAACGATCGGTCGTGCGCAGCGCCGATCCGACGGATCTGCTTCTCACTGGTGGACATATCCGGATTATAGGTAAAGGTGTTGCGGACGAGGATCCGGTTGCCGATCCTCCGGATAGTTGATCCCATCGGATCAGCCGGGATCAGGTCGGTTGACCGCCCAGAAGCGCCTGTTCGGTCCTGGAGAGCGGCCTTGTCATGCTGGCGTAGGTGAACACATGGAGCAGGCGTTTCCTGAAGAAGCCAAAGCTTTCAAGATGACCGTTGACCGTCAGTATCAGCCGCGGCGCGGTGATCTCGCCCCCGGCCGTCCTCACGTTATGCATTTTGCCGGTCTGCAGAGATATGACCGGCGAATTCTCGAATATATGGAGACCGCGGGTTAACCCTTGGGCGAGGCCGCGGATGAAGCCGGCCGGCTGTGCCATTACTGTTCCCGGCGTAAAGGTACCTCCGGCGAAGAAGTCGGTTCCGGTGATTTCCTTCAGCTGCAGCGCGTCGAGCCGCTCGAATGGCTCGCCTAATCCCGTCAGGTGCTCCTCGAACCCGCGTAGGGCAGAGAGACCGTGGCCGGTTGCCGCCCCATGAAATTTGCCGGCCCGAACAAAGAACTTCTGCAGACCGTACTCGTCTGCGGATGAAGCAGAGAATTCGATCGCGGCCCGGTTCAGGCGGATGCGCCGGCGGTCGCGGTCCTGGCTTCCGCCGTAGTGCTCACTGCCGAGTTCGTGCGGAAGATCGATCATGAAGCCGGAGTTGCGCCCGGCAGCACCCCAACCGATGCGTTGGGCGTCGACGACCGCAATGCGCTCGTCCGGCACCAGTTGGGACAGACGCCGCGCGGCCGCCAGACCAGCAAAGCCGGCTCCGACAATGAGCCAGTCTGCCTTGTGACGGTCGCGCAGCACCTCCGGTGCCTTGGGAGGCGGCAGAATACCGTACCAGCCGGACAGGGACGTGTCCGCAGGCGTGCGGGCAGCCGCGTGGTCCATCTTTGCGATCGGCTAGTCTACCGAACGCGAGACCTCAGGATCGGAAATATCCGTCCAGATGGTCTTGAGTTCGGTATACTGGTCGTGGGCATGCAACGACTTGTCCCGTCCCCCGAAGCCCGAAAGCTTGAAGCCGCCGAAGGGCGTCGAGATGTCTCCTTCCCCATAGCAGTTGATGGTCACCGTTCCGGCGCGGATGTCTCGCGCGATACGATGTGCCTTGCCAAGATTGGCTGTGAAGATCGAGGCTGCAAGTCCATATTGCGTGTCATTTGCTACCCGGACTGCTTCATCAGCGTTGGTAACCTTAATGACGGAAAGCACCGGTCCAAAAATTTCTTCCCGTGCAATTGTCATTTTGGGGGTAACATCGTCGAACACGGTGGGCTCGATGAAAAAGCCTTTCCCGTACCTGTGGGCGTTCCCGCCCGTGACCATCCTGGCGCCTTCCGCCCGCCCCTTCGTGATGTAGGCCATAATTCGGTCGAACTGCTCCTTCGAGACAATGGCACCGAGCCGGTTGGCTGGGTTCAGCGGTTCCCCCAGAGGCCATTCCCTGAGCTTGTGCAGGACCGTTTCCACCAAGCGGTCTTTGATCTTCTCGTGAACGATGAGGCGCGAATTGGACGAGCAGTTCTCGCCCATGTTCGAGAAGACCGCCTGGGTGACATGCTGTGCTACGACATCGAGGTTCTCGGCATCATCCAGAACGATGCAGGGGTTCTTCCCGCCGCATTCGAGCACGATGCGCTTGAGATTGGACCTGGCGGAATATTCCAGGAACTTCCGGCCGACATCGGTCGAACCAGTGAAGGCGACCATGTCGACGTCGGGATGCAGGCCGAGTGCCTTGCCGGTGATCTCGCCGGGACCGGTTACAATCTGGAGGACGCCCGCGGGGATCCCCGCCTCATGCGCCAGTTCGGCAATGCGCAAAGTTGACATGTTGGTCTGCTCGGCCGGCTTGACGATTACGGAGTTGCCGCTCGCAAGAGCTGGCCCGATCTTCCATGCCAGTATCAGGATAGGGAAATTCCAGGGCAGAACGCAAGCGACCACGCCGAGCGGCTGGCGTACGATCATCGATACGACATCATCACCGGAAGGCGACGTCTGGCCGTAGAGCTTGTCGGTGGCTTCGGCGTGCCATTCCAGGCAGTGCAGGGCTGTCTATGGTTTCGACGTCATAGATCGGCTTGCCGCTTTCAAGCGTCTCAAGCACTGCAAGCTCATGGGCGTCTCGCTCCATCAGTTTTACTAGCCGCCGCAGAACGCGCTTGCGCTCGCTCGGATGCGCACGCGACCAGACGCCCGATTCAAACGCCAGTGGTGCTTTTTCGACAGCGAGATCGACGTCGGGCTGGCCGCAGGAAGCGATCCTGGCGATGACCTGCCCCGTGGCGGGATTGATGGTTTCGAATGTATCCCCAGATTGTGCTGCCCGCGCCGTGCCGTCGATCGCTGCGTTAGTAGGCAGTGGCAAGCTGTCCGCCAAGTTCTGGTACTCATCACGCGTTAATAGCGATGACATTCTCGGAAGCCCTCTTTTGGGATTTTGTAGTGATCGACGCGATGACTGCTTTAAGGGTGCGGATCGTCGACTCGAGTTCCCGCTTTTGTTGGTCGTCGAGTGCCCGCATAGGTCGGCGCACCGGCCCAGCCGGCAATCCAGCCAATTCGCACGCGAACTTGATGCTTTGGACGAACTTGCCGCCCTGTTCGAGAAGCCTCATCAGAGGTAGAAGGGCCGACATGATCTGCCGGCCCTTGGTGAAATCCTTCTCAATAACGCACGCTTCGTACAACGCGAGGTGCTCAGCCGGCAGGCAGTTGCCCGCTCCGCAGACCCAACCCTTGGCGCCCCAGGCGAAGAATTCGAGCGCCTGATCGTCCATCCCGCAGAACAGGTCGATATGCGGATAGTCACGAGCCAGGGCGTGCAGCTGATTCATGCTGCCGCTCGACTCCTTGATTGCACAGAAATTGGAGCTGCGACCGACGCGGTCCAGGAACTCGAAATCCATCATCGTGCCGGTCCGTCCGGGATAGTTGTAGAGCATCACCGGCAGATCGGCGGCCTTGTCAATTGCAAGGGCATGATTGGCAAGTTCGAGCTGCGTGGGGACAGCGTAGTAGGGCGAACCTATCAGGATGCCGTCGTACTTCAGGTCCTTTGCAACCAGCCATATTCGATGCAGTCTTCCGTGCGGATCGCGCCGACGCCAGCAATCAGGGGCAATTCCCCCTTCACCATGCTCCTTGCAAGTTTTAGCAGGACGACACGCTCATCGCGTGACTGGGCGTAGTACTCGCCTGTCGTGCCACCGACAAGGATCCCGTGGACGCCAGTCGCGACGAGATGCTCGACCATTACGCAGAAGCCGTCACGGTCGATAGATCCGTCCGCATTAAAGGGCGTTGTGACGGGCGGAATAACGCCTTTGAACGACATGAGCCTAGCTCCAGTTCGGCTATGGGCTCATCTTATATGCAAAGCCAAATGGTCTAGCAGCCGAAATAAAGTCATTTGGCAAGTTACTTTTTTGCGCGACCCCCGCTCTGGAAAGTCATGCTACCGCTGACTTCAGCTGGCTCACCGCGTTTGCCGTATTTGCCAGAAAACGGCGCGCTCTTCCCCTGCATTGGAATTCACAAACAGATGAGGTATGTTCATGTCCGTAGATCTCGTTGCCAGACTGGACGACAAGCTGCGTGCGAAGCGCGAAAGCTTTGACAAGATTCCGGTGGTCGATATCGCGCCCCTTCTCGATGGCAGCAATAAGCAGGCAGTGGCCAAGCAGATACGTTGGGCGCTGTCGAACACTGGTTTCATGTACGTCAAGAACCATGGCATTCCTCACGAGTTCGTCGATTCGGTGTTCGACGTGAGTCGCCGGTTTTTTGATTTGCCTATGCCGCAGAAGATGGAACTGCACGTAAGCAAATCGGATGTTGCGCTGCGCGGATACATCGAGCCATTCGGGGAAAACACCGATCCAGGCAAGACGAAAGACCTCAAAGAATGCTTTGACATCGGCCCTGAGCGTCCGAGCCTGGAAGGTCCGTTTTTTGGTCCCAACCAGTGGCCCTCAACCCTGCCCGAGTTTTCCGAGCTGACATACGCATACCATCAGAAAATGGTCATCCTCGCGAAAACACTGTTGAAGGGCATCGCTCTCAGTCTGGACTTGCAGGAAAATCATTTCGAGAAACTGATGCGCAACCCGATCAGTATCCAGCGCCTTCTCCACTACCCTCCGCAGGGTGGCTATGTCGGGGAAAACATCATCGGTATCGGTGCGCACACGGACTATGGCAATCTGACCATCCTGGCACAGGACGACGTGGGCGGTCTTCAGGTCATGAATCGGGAAGGCGACTGGGTGGAGGGCACGCCTATCCACGGCACCTTCGTCATCAACATTGGCGACCTGATCCAGCGGCTCACCAATGACCTCTATCTGGCCAACATGCACCGCGTGGTTAACACCTCTGGGCGCGAGCGGTACTCGATCCCATTCTTTATTGATGCTGATTTCAATTCAGTCATCGAGCCGCTGGCGTCTTGCGTCACGGACAGCAACCCGCGTCGCTATAAGCTGGTGACGTGTGGGGAGCACAAATTCGGCCGTTTTGCAGCAAGTTACGCTCATTTGGCCAAGGCATGACGAGGGGGCACGTGAGACTGCCAGGAGGAAGTCGACGAGCATGAAAGCAGCCACTCTGCCTCCCTCGCCGCGAAGCCAGGCGAGCGTTGGTGTCAGGATAGATAAAAGGGCAATGAAATCCGGTCAGTCTGACCACTTCGCAAAGGTTCGGCGTGCTCCTGAGGAGGCGGTCGACGCTGGCGGGTAGGCTCGGCACCGACATCCAGCGCTCGCGTGGGGAGTTCCTCCTGCAGCGGCAGCGAAGAAGCCATGGTAAGGCCTGGCGGCGTGCCGCCGCTGGATGGATACCGGTCACGCGCTTCAGCATCTTCGGCTGGCTGAGATGGCGCTTATCGCTTCGGCTCCCCGATCGATACCGCTCGACAATTGCTTCCACCAATTCCGACCGTGTCGCCATGCTGATCCGCCTTGCCATCCATCCTCCGAATCGGGATGACAACACCTGACCATCCCATTCGGAACAGCGACACTATTGGTAACATTTTGCTTGAGGCAATGCGGGGTCAGTTTCTCAACTCGCCCGACACTAGAGGGGCGGCGTGCGGCGCGATCGGTCGGCCACAACGCTGCCGCCAAACGTTGGGCAAAGATTCGTCGACGGCATAACGACGCATTGGGACAACCCGCTGAGCGACGAGCAGACCGAACCTTCAGCCCAGCACGGGGAATATCCGATACTCGTCGAAGATGGCGGCTGTGGATCCGGCGCGACGCCCCGGTGGCAAAGAGGAGAAAGACCCGCGCCCGCGCCCTGCTCTCGGCGTTGGCCTCGACGGTCAATCCCGCCGGTCAAGAACGGCAACGCAACTTGCTGGACCATGGAGCTGATCCCCTCTGAAAAGAGCCAGATCCAAATCATTAGAACTGAGTCAGATCGCAGTATTGACGAGCTTATAGTGAAGGAACGTATCAAGCCCTCTGCGCCCACCCTCGTATCCGTAGCCGCTTTCTTTCACTCCGCAAAACGGCGTTAGTTCCGTCACTGTGGCGGTCGTGTTGATGAACACGCCACCCACTTCCAAACTAATAGTCAGACGTTCGATGCGTTCGCGTGATTGCGTATAGATGTAGGCGGCTAGCCCATACGGCAAGGCGTTCGCCATACGCACCGCTTCCATCTCATTCTTGAACCCATTAATCGGCGCGAGTGGCGCGAAATATTCATTGCGCATAATAACGCTTTCAGCCATCGCTTCGCACAGTACTGTCGGTTCAAAGAAATAACCCGCCCCCTTGACCCTGTTGCCACCGGTAACGATCTGAGCTCCACGGGCTATTGCGTCTTCGACCACCCCGACTGTCGCATCAATTCTACGAGAATGCGCGAGTGGACCGATATCCGTATTGGGATCCAGCCCCTTTCCAACCTTTAAGCTCTTAACTTTGCACAAGAATGCATCCACGAAACTGTTATAAGCTGGCATTTCGATGAAGAAACGGCTGGGCGCGGTGCAGACCTGGCCGGCGTTCGCAAATTTGGCTGCGGCAAGTTCAGTTGCTGCTGCCTCTATATCGGCATCTGCGAAGACAAGTGCGGCTGAGTGCCCGCCCAATTCCATGCTTGCGGGTTTCATTCCCTCCGCCGCCAGTCGCGCAAGAGCTTTACCAACAGGGATCGAGCCAGTGAGCGAGATTTTTCGAACGACCGGCGATGCGATCAATTGTTTCGAAATCTCAGCGGGATTGCCAAAGACCAGATTCAGATACCCCTCGGGCAACCCGGCTTCCTGAAGGGCCCGTACGAGCTCTATTGCTGCCGCAGGCGTTTCCTCTGCCGCCTTCAAGATAACGGGACAGCCAGCAGCTATAGCCATCGCCAGCTTACGCCCCGGCAGCACCAGAGGAAAATTCCAAGCGGTAAAGGCTGCAACCACACCGATCGGCACCGGTTTCGACGAACGTCTGATTGCGTGTCGGTTATCCCCGAGATCAGCATCGCACAATTCCAGCGCCAAATGAGCATAATATCGAAACAGCTCGACGACCCGGCCGACCTCGGCCCGGGCCTGACCCAACGGCTTGCCCTGCTCTAGAACTATACGCAAGGAAATCGTGGCTTCCCTTTCCGCAAGGATATCGGCCGCTCGGGCCAATACTTCCTGCCGGTTCTCAGGCAAGAATCGGCGCGAGGACCCAAACGCGCGCTCAGCCGAATGCAGCGCCCTTTCCAGCAATTGGGGAGTGGCCGAAGGCAGAAGACCTAACACTGTCTCGTCAGCTGGGTTTATCACTTCCTTGGGCGCCGCCGAGCTGGACTCGATAAATTCACCATCGATGAATATCCCGAGCGTCGGGTAGTCTGAATTTGCTCCCGCAATCATCGAGTTATGCTGGCCTGTCACCTCGGTGCTACGCATTGGCTTTTGCCATTTGCCAAGTTTCGGCTAAGGCCAACTCAAACCGTCGGAACATCTCGTCTATTTCCGGTTCCGAGATGATCAGCGGAGGGCAAAAAGCGATGATGTCGCCCATATTCCTGATGATCAGTCCATGGTTCTGGCACTTCTGGCTACAGAATGAGCCCACTTTCAGTAACTTATCGAACTGCGCCTTAGTGGCTGGGTCAGACGAAAATTCAATCCCGCCGAGCAGACCGACCCGTCGAATATCCCCAACCATGGGATGGCCGGCGAAGGAATCAATGCGCTGCGCAAAATGTTTTCCGACAGACTGCACGTGCTGGAAAATCGAGCGTTCTTCATAAATTTCCAGTGTCCGGAGCGCAACTGCCGCGGATACCGGATGACCCGAATAGGTAAAGCCGTGGGCGAATGCGTCATATTTCTCACTTCCGCTTATAAGCGGTTCCCAGATAGTCGGCGCCACAATTGCAGCCGAGATCGGCAGATAGGCGGAGGACAGGGCCTTGGCGACTGTGATAACATCTGGCTGCAGATGGTAGGTATCGGAGGCAAATGCGCGCCCGGTGCGCCCGAAGCCGCAAATAACCTCGTCCGCCACGAATAGAATCTGATTTTCCTTCAGGATTTTCTGAACTCTATCGAAATAGCCTGCTGGCGGCGGCACCACACCGCCGCCAGCTATTACCGGATCGGCGTAGAATGCTGCAATTGTGCCCGCGCCCTCGTGCTCGATCAACTTTCTAAGATCGTCCGCGCAGCGCTCGGAAAACTGCTCTTCGCTTTCGCCAGGCAGGCCCTCGCGATAGTAATCTGGGCACATGCATTTAAAAAACCGGTCCAACGGCAGGTCAAAGCCGTCGTGACAAGTTCCCAAACCGGTCATGGAAGCGGTCGCAAGCGTGACGCCGTGATAGCTGCGCATACGCGTAATGATTTTCTTCTTCTCGGGACGACCCAGAATATTGTTGGTGTACCAGATCAGCTTGATTACCGTGTCGTTGATTTCAGAGCCGGAATTGGCAAAAAAAACACGCCCGTCAGATATGGGAACCATATCCTTCAAGCGATTGGCGAGTTCGATCATTGGTCGAGTGGCCATGCCGTTGAAGCTGTGATAGGTCGGTAACGCATCGAACTGCTTGGCAGCCGCGGCCGCAAGTTCGGGTTCGCTGAAGCCAAGCGCAGTGCTCCAAAGACCAGCCAGCCCTTCAATATAGCTCTTGCCATTCTCGTCGATGACGTGGATGCCGTCACCACGCTCAATTACCAACGGGCCAGTGCGCTGATGGTTGGCAAGATTTGTGTATGGATGGATCAGCGCGTGCTTGTCCAGATCCACAAGCGACCTGTTTTTATCGTGCATCTTTTCTCCTAAATTCCCGGCTGAGCGAGAGTTTCCCGACTACAAATACGAACGAACTCTTCGATCAGCGGTTCAGTTCGTAGCCGTAATCTTGAATTGCGCCTTCCACGGTAATAAAACCGTCCGCGATGTCGTCTTCGACTGCTTTTCTATCGCGTTGCGAAGCGTAACCGTACCCGCCGCCCCCGCCGGATCGGCAAATAATCAAATCGCCTGACTTCAGCTTGATGCCATTGGCTTTCAGGCGGCTGATCTCTCCTGCTTCGGAAGATTTCACGATTACTGATGGCGGACGTCCATGCATCCCGCCGAGGAGGCCCCAAGCAGGGGTAACAGACCTTTCCCACCAGAAGCCGGCAGAGCAATTGTCGGACAGCATCTCATACGTCTTGTTTATGCCGCAGCCGCCACGCCATTGTCCGGCGCCGCCGGAATCTGGGCGGAGGCAATACTCCCTTATCCTGAGCGGATAGCGCGTTTCGCAAACTTCTATGGGAATGTCCCTCAGGCCGCCATTCACTTTGTTGATCAGCCCCGAGATCCCATCATGGCCACGGAACGCCCCCCAGCCTCCGACATGGCACTCGAAATCGATAAAAATCCCTCCGCTACGGGGATCCATGCCCGACATGATCACCGGATTTGAATCGCCATAATCAGCAGCTGTAACGTGGTCTGGCATCCCATCGGCCAGTGCCTTGGCGAGGAGGTCGATTTGCAACCCCAGGGAACTAAAGTACCAGTTTGCGGGTGCGGGACAGGTACAGGCGAGAAACGATCCTTCGCGCAGTCTTACTGACAGCGATCGAAACGAGCCACCGTTAACCGGCTTGTCGGATGCGAACAGATATTTGAATCCGACTCGACATGCTGAGATTGTCTGGGAAGCCCCGCTGTTGATCGGGCCAGGCGCCTGATCACTCGCCTCGGTTACATCGATTTCGATATCGCTACCCTTTACAGTAACTCGCATTTTCACCTGAAGCGGGCCGTTCCCCAATCCGTCATCGTCGACAAAGCCTTCCGCCGAGTATTCTCCATCCGGAATCGCTGCGATGGCTGCCCGTTCAAAGCTTTCGGTTTGATCGAAGATGACTTTCTTTGCCTCGTTAACAACTTCAACTTCATATTTGTCGAGGAGTTCGATGACGCGGCGAGACCCGACGTTCGCAGCCGCGATCTGCGCCTTGAGATCGCCGATTACTCCCTTGGGTAATCGGGTGTTGGCCTCGATCACGTCGACCACGTCGTGATTGATTTCACCTCCTATTGCCACTCGGGTGGGCGGAAGGCGTAGGCCCTCTTGGAATATCTCCGTTGAATCGAACGACTGTCCCGGATCCTTGCCGCCAATGTCCAGCCAATGGGCTCGGGATACGGCGAAGCCAAAGAGCTCGCCCCTGAAAAAGATCGGTGCATATACAGAGACGTCATTGAGATGGGTTCCAACCACGTAAGTGTCGTTCAGTGCCCAGATGTCGCCTTCGCGCCAAATGTGCCTGCCGAATTTGCGCTCCGTATATTCCGAACAGATTTCCAAATTGCCGAGAAATATCGGCAGGCCCGACGATTGGCCGAGAACCTTGTGGTCGCGGTCCAGGATCGCAACAGCGCAATCCTTCATCTCATAGATGATCGGCGTGAATGCGGAGCGGATCAGCATCGCGTTCATTTCTTCCGCGGCGGATATCAATCCATTCCTGACGATCTCAACGGTGATGGGGTTCAACATTTTTCATCCCTTTGCCCAACTCTGATGCTCATGACCCATCGCCCTTCGAGTTCCACAAATCAGCTTCAATCCGCTGCGCGCTTCGGACGCTCGAGGCTCGCCGGCGCCGAGAGCGAGGTCTACCCGAGCTATAGGTCGGCAGCGTATCCAGTTTTGGCCTAAGCAAAGATCCCCATAACTTCCAGATCCACGCCAACATAGCCGTCACCGAAAGGCTCGCTAATATCAAAATTTTGGTAGCCACGGTGAAATTGATATGAGCCACGCCGCACCAGCTCTGGTCTTGTAACGTTACCTTGAACCTGTGGCGCTTCTCGATGAGGGCGCCCGGCTATTATCTCAACTACTGACAGGCGTGGAGCACCAAAAACTTTTGTTGACGAACGGTGATCACAATATCGCCGGTCCCCTGTCGGTGGTCTATCATTCGAAGAAGTACCCTTCGAAAATCCTGCTTCCCATCACACCGGGGGCAGTACCCCAAGCGCCCGCGCCTGACCCCCTCGCGTTGCGAGGCCAGCCTTCTCGGAAGCAAACTGAGTTGTGCCCGGAGGACTACCGGTTCGGTAAGCTTTAGCCCATACTGGCCAGGGCCGGTGGCTGAGCTTCGCGAGATAATGAGACCCGTGCGCGGGTGTCTAGACGAGCGTGTTGATCTGTAGTTCTGTCAATCGATACAATGGATTGAGGGATGGGATGTCACGCGATGTCACGTCGGCGCATTGGCCAAGAAAAGTTTGGCCGTTGCTCGCGGCCAGCATTCGCCTTCGGATGGGCTTATCACGCCGAGTCCAGCTTTGCCGCTTGGATTCAAGTTCCTTCATATGCGCGGGTATAGGTCCGCATAGATGTTTCCCGGCTTCCGGCACGCACTGCCATCAGGGTTCTGGAGGATAACCACGACTCCGTCCCAAATCAGGTTCCCCAACTCGGGTTCGCGCGGCTGAATGCCCATGCTCAAAAAGCTGAGGCTTCCTTCGTCTCTTTGCTCCCGCAATGGTCAAGCTGCTCATCACGATGATCGGTCCGAGGACATTCGGAAGGATGTGCGACGCATGGTGCGTGCGTCGGTCGCGCCAAACGACCTACTCGCAGTCACGAAATCGCGGTTGCTGACCACCATGACGGCGCTGCGCGTCAATCGGCCAAAGACCGGCACATACGAAATGCCGATCATAAAGACCAGCGTTAACATCCCCGGACCAACGAGTGTTACCAACATCAGGGCGAGCAGCAGAGACAGAAAAGAAAGCATGATGTCGATTAGCCGGCAGTTGGATAGAGCCAATTGACATGGTCATTGTGCCTGAACTTGCCTTGGCGTCTCTGCGTTACATGCCGAAACACAGTTGTCGACCATCGATAAGCAAAGGTACATGACCCCAGCCTCACGCCTGCCAGCATGGCCCACGGCCTTCGCAGAAAGCCGCGATTCCTTCGGCGGCGTCGGTCAATTCCCACGCATTGGCCAGCAGAGCGGCCGTTTCGCCGATTATCGCGTCATCGATTGCCGACCTAAGTCGGCGCGCAAGCGCCCTGGCGGCGGCGACGGCTTGCGGAGAGGCGGAGCGATAGGGCCGCCGGATCTCGGCTCGACCGCTGCGTCAAGGTCGGCCGGCGGCCAGCGCAGGAAAGCATTCCAAGTTCACAGGCTTCATTGGCGTCAAATATCTTGGCTGACATGCGAGCACGGGCGGAACGCTCGAAGCTCTCGGCAATCGAACAGTTGATGTTCCTGCGGTTAAAGGTTTCCGAGGCCGATGCGAACACGGCGATCTCGTCAGCGTTGGCCGACCGCGCCACCTCGTAGCCCTTTGGGGACCAGCACCGCATAGACGACGTCCGGCGCGCGGCGAATACCGGCCATGACCTCGGCCGCATCGGCCATTTGCGGTACCCACTTCGGTGACACGAATGAAGTGGCCTCAAGCTTTCGAAAGCCGCAGTTCGACAGCATGTCAATAAGTCGAATCTTTTCAGCAGCCGACACGAGGCGGGGGTTTGGAGCCCCGGCATCTCGAAAATGGGAACGATTCACCCATCTGCTAGGCCTTTGGCTGGATTGAGCGATTTAATCATCGGCAACAAAGGATCGCCTGCGTGGATGGCGATTTTCCGACCAACGACCGGATAGATACCGCTTTGGTTGGCGATAATGGTTTGATGTCGAGCTCCGCAAGATTTTGCATTCTCAAGACAGCATAGACAGGGATGCCGGAATCCATCAGGATCGGATTGTCCGTGCCGTCCGCACCGGTGACGCCAGGTTATTAGAAGTAATCCGACAACAATATTATTGCAGTTGAGGAGATCGGAACGAATGGGCCAAGGTCGGCCGGTTTCCCTCCGTCAAACCAAAGTGTCCGATGTCCGTAGATCTCGTTGCCAGACTGGACGACAAGCTGCGTGCGAAGCGCGAAAGCTTCGACAAAATTCCGGTGGTCGATATCGCGCCCCTTCTCGATGGCAGCAATAAGCAGGCAGTGGCCAAGCAGATACGTTGGGCGCTGTCGAACAATGATTTCATGTACGTCAAGAACCATGGCATTCCTCAGGAGTTCGTCGATTCGGTGTTCGACGTGAGTCGCCGGTTTTTTGATTTGCCTATGCCGCAGAAGATGGAACTGCACGTAAGCAAATCGGATGTGGCGCTGCGCGGATACATCGAGCCATTCGGGGAAAACACCGATCCAGGCAAGACGAAAGACCTCAAAGAATGCTTTGACATCGGCCCTGAACGCTCGACCCTGGAGGGTGTGGCATCGCTCTCAGTCTGGACTTGCAGGAAAATCATTTCGAGAAACTGATGCGCCACCCGATCAGTATCCAGCGCCTTCTCCACTACCCTCCGCCGGGTGGCTATGTCGGGGAAACATCATCGGTATCGGTGCGCACACGGACTATGGCAATCTGACCATCCTGGCACAGGACGACGTCGGTAGTCTGCAGGTCATGAATCGCGACGGCGACTGGGTAGAGGGCACAGCTATCCACGGCACCTTCGTCATCAACATTGGCGATCTGATCCAGCGGCTCACCAATGATGTCTATCATGCGAACATGCATCGCGTAGTCAACACCACTGGGCGGGAGCCCTATTCGATCCCCGTCTTTATCGATGCTGATTTCGATGTGCAATCATCGAACCGCTGGCGCCTGCGTCACCGATGGCAACCCGCGTCGCTATAAACCGGTGACTTGTGGCGACCACAAATTCGGGCGTTTCACAGCAAGCTACGCCCTCTTGGCCAAGGCATAGCGAGCGCGGTGATGTGAAGCCGCCCGAAGAGAACAGCGAGCAAGAGAGCAGCTGCTCAAGAGCTTTTGGCGAGCCAGCTCGCAAAAAGCCGCGCTTTCGAACCTGCCCTGGGATGGATTTTCAGGTAAAATGCTCGGATTGCCCGCCTTCGAAATGCCTTGCTCGCGGTCGATCGAGCCGCCCGGAGAGGAGCAAGACCCCGCGAAAGAGCGCAACGTCGGCGAAGCTGAAGGCTCGAAAAGCGCTTGACTTCAACACGCCGAATAGAGAAGCAACCCTCGTCTGTTAATCGCACGAAAGGGCGGGCCCACCCGATCTCAGACCCTCGGAACATGACGTCTAGTCCAATTGGCCCCACGCACCAATCGGTTCGAAGTGATGGCCGGGCGCGGTCTGCCTCAGCCGCTGTCCGCGTGATGGCTCCTCGCCGGGAGGCACCTCGACATTGTCGATCAACCGCGTCTCTAGCGTGCAATCACACCTGTCGTCCAGGCCAACTATAATCAGCGGGCATTGGCTCAACGCCGCGGGCGTCGGGTAGCGCCATCAGGCGGCGGTCGTCAGCGTCGTCCTCCCAGCACCCGGCGATTTCCTCACAGGTCGCGAACCAAACGCCCTCGTGAGATTTGATATGTTTGATCAGACGCTCCAACAGGACCATGTGATGGGCTTGACCAATGATTTGTGGGTGCAGTGCCAACGTATAAACACCGTCGGGCTGGTTCTTATAGGCGTAGTCAAAGATGTCCTTCCAGCGACGAAGAACAATATCCGTATCGCCCATACCTACGTGAGTGCCAGTATAGGCGAATGGCGGCCAATCGTCCAGATACCAGCTGACGGGAAGCTCTAGCACCTTGCTTGCTGGACCGGCGACATTGCCCTCTTCCCAACGTATCTGCCAGCGCTGGGGTCGGTAAGGGACCAGGTCCCGCGCCATCAAGCTACTGTCATAACTAAAGCCCGCTTCCTCGATCAAATCGAGTGTATTGTCACTAAAGTCCCAATAGGGAGACCGGTACCCGACCGGCCGAAGGTCGAGCACCTTCTTATATGTCCTGAACGCAAGATCCATTAGCCGTTTCTCAGTGTCACTGGACAGCAGTGTCGGGTTTTCATGATAGTAGCCATGGTGGCCGATCTCGTGGCCTTCGTCGCGGATGCGCTTGCTGACTTCGGGGAAGGTGTCGACGGTGTGGGCAGGTGTGAAAAATGTGGATCTGATGCCTTCGCGCTTGAATAGATCAAGTAACCGCGGCACGCCAACGGCCGCGCCAAATTCACCTCTGGACATGGCCGAGGGGGTGGGGCGGTTGAAACCGCCAAGCCACAATGCTTGAGCGTCGAAGTCGGCGCCTAGATTAACCGCTATTTTCTTGCCTGCCGGTAATTTGAGTTTACCCATTTGGAGCACCTTCCTCAGACGTTTTGTGAAATACGATAGCAGTTGATAAGGAGTTTCCGCCCCAAAAACTTTCGGATCGGCAACTAAAACACTCGGACCTACTGCTCGCGTCACACTATTATGTGAGTGACGTCTGCTTCAGCGTCGATGTGCGGAGTGTATCTCATTGTCCTCTACTTTCCACATAGAAGTGGCGCGAAGCTATAGTTCCTCATTCGGTACGCCCTCGCGTGCGCCGAGATGCTGAAGGAAGTAGCGTCTGAGCTGAAGTTACAAAATGGGTAGCCCTCCAGGCACAAACTCAGTTTGCTTTCGAAAAGGCTGGCCTCGCAACGCGAGGGGGTCAGGCGGGGACGCCTGGGCTACTGCACCCGGTATGATGGGAAGCAGGATTTTCGAAGGGTACTTCTTCGAGTGATAGACCCTATTGACTGACGGGCCACCGACGGGGATGCTGCTTTGAAAGTTGTGCGGATATCGGTGGGGAGCAGTTTGCTGGTCGAGAATAGAGCACGGTGCGCCGATAGTTAGCTCGAGACAGTGCCCTTGCCGGACGACATGAGCAATCGGGTTCAGCAATGACATCCGTATCTCGTAGATTTCACTTGGTACGAGCTTTGCGCTTCTACGAAACGAATGAATCACCTCTTCACATGTCTGCTCTTTATCGATCGCTCGTAGCGAAGCTCGCAGCAAGCCTCCTTGCAGAAAGAGAACATTGCCTTCTTCATCGATATCTTTCAGCGATAATCCCAAGTCAGTATCATTGCCATAATCAATACTGAGGTATAGCGTGACCTCGGGGTTCCCAAGCATGACCATGTCTGAATCAGACGGCTCCGTTCTGTAATTTAATACGCCTGGCGAATATGGCTGGAGCGCAAACTGCTCACTGCTTCCAACGAGCTCTGCTGCCGTTGGGTAGAGATAGGCCCGGGCGCCATCGGTTGAGTTGCCACTTGGCTCGTCAGAGGATAGCGCGGCATCGGCTGTAAGATAGAAGGGACGACGCTCAATGGTCGGTTCTGGCCACGTCTCGTGCGTCGTCATCCACCCGGCAACCGCCTTCTTAGCGTTTCCAGCAACCTCTCGAACGTCCCAAAACACAGTGACAGGAGCTTCGTTTTCTACACCATTCTTTATGCCCTTCACCCAACGGTCCAGGAACCTCATCTGCTCCGTATCCACAAAGCCATAGCTTCGAACTCCCATAGTTGGGTGGGGACCGGCGACATTGTGATCACCGTTCATCAGCAGAAGTTTCTTGTGCTTCACACTTCTGAGTAGGTGAGTAAATAGCCGGGCGCTTTGACTGGCGCAGCGGCAGGATTCATCCTGCCATGAGGCAACAATCATAGTCGGGACATCGACCTTGCCGGCAACCTCCGGGCGGGCCAATGTGACTGCATCCCACCATTCATCCTTGAGTGGGCGGCTCCTAACCTCATCGAGAAATCCGCGTTTGACGACTTGCTTACCCCGGCGAATCGCGGCGCATTGGCTATCTCCCGCGTTTATGCGCCACTCTGCACCGGCTGCCTGCGTCGCCTTGGTCGTGACTTCCCACGCCGCGGCACCAAGCTGGAATATCCCGCCAACGTAGACGAAATTCTCGTAGCCATCCCCTATCCCGCTCGCCACGATGGCTCTTAGGTGAGGAGGTCGCTCTGCTGCGACCCAGAATTGAATTACACCGGGAGTTGAATTACCGATCATTCCAACGTTGCCGTCGCTCCAAGGCTGTCGGGCAATCCATTCCACCACCTCGGCTCCATAAACGCCTTCCTTGTTGTCATACCAATATTCAACAATTCCTTCTGAGCAACCCGTTGCAGGAAAGTTGGCGCCGACGAAAGCGTAGCCGGCTTCGAGAAATTGCTTTGCCATTTCGAAAGGTGCGGCACTAGCTTTGTAATGGGAATACCAGAAGACTGTCGGATAGTGGCCAGATTTCGGGCGCCAGGTAATGTGAGCTATGCGCGTTCCGTCCGCCATAGAAACGTAGCCTATATCGCGTACGACGTCATCTTCAGTAAGGTTGGTGTTAATTGGGTTCATCTTTCCCTCCACATCCTTTGGCTTTATGAGCGATTTGCCGTTTGACCCCGACACCGCGATGGCAAAGCACGGCAAGTAAATTGCAACCGCCAGGCAACCCTGCAACGCCAAGGCTTAGTACTGAGTCAACGTTGCGCAGCGAGTTTGGCCGTCATCTTCACCAGATGACCTTGAAGGCGGGATCGGGGTGGGGGTCACCCGTGTTCTCGAGCACGTTGAAGCAGACGACGACGATGCCGGTGTCAGGATTTGCGAGCATGTACTGACCGCCGTAGCCGCCGTCGCCTAGCCAGATGCCGTCGGTTCGTTAGCTGGCCGCTATAGCGCATCCAGTCGCGCGGTTTCGGCATTGGAGGGCCGGGGTTTCGGCGTGAATCTTCAATGAGGGCGGCATCGCCGACGCGGCGCCCGTCGATACCCTCGCCGTTGCGCGCCAAGAGAAGGCCGTAGCGCGCGTGATCGCGGGCGGAGAGGCAGGCGCCGCCACTAATCAGTGGAACGCCCTCGCGGTCGCAGGTGATGTGGAAGCATCCCTCGAGGCCGGCCGCTTCGACGACCTCGATCAGCCAATAGCGCAACGCCCGGCCGCTGGCGCGCTCGATAATCCAGCCAACGACATCGCTGTTCGTCATCTTGTAAAGGGCGTGGCCGGTCGCCAGATCGCCACCGGTGATGCCGCAGATGAAGGAGCGAGTCGTCTCTTCCTTGTGACCCTCCACCGGCAGGCGCCACCCGTTGGAGGCATCCAAGTCGGACCACGTGTAGGATTCGGTGTAGTCCTCTGCGTAGCCGTTGGCGACGTTCATGTCGGCGGCCGCCTTGACGGTCGCCTCGGAGTAGCCCGTGCCGATCTCCGGCAGATAAGTACCTACTCGCTCGTTGAGATTGACGAGGCCGTAGGCCACCGCGCGGCCGAGCATCAGGTTGAGTGTCGTCTGGGTGATAGACATGATGGGATGTGGCCTGTCGGGCCCGAAGTCCGGGGCATAACGCTCGTAGGGGATGCGCTCGCCGCGCACCACAATGAAGGCCGAGAAATGCGGCATGGCGAGGAAGCGTGCGACGTCGGGCCGGTCCCCGATGGTCCAGTCGATCTGTTTCCTGAGCGGCAGGACGCGGGGGGCGCGTAGCGACATCGTATAGCGCACTGTGGTGTGGATGTTGTGGAAGCCGCGGCGGCGGTAGTTCGGCAGATTCCAGCGTGGCTGGTTGTCAAACAAGATGTCGAGATCAGGATTGGCGATCGAGAGGAGCGTCATGTGGTGGGCCTTTCAAAGATGGGGTTCGTTAGTAGTGAGGCTCACGCTTCGGCAATCGTAATGCTGGCGCCTTCTACGGCCGCCTGCATATTCACGCAGCTTCATGCAGGTCTCTTTATGGGGGACGTTTTTCGGGCGCTAATGGACGGAAACAAGCATAAGCCCGTCGTCTAGGCTCTTCTTCACAAAGCGCGGGCTCCGATGAGCGACACTCGTTCATCGCCCAACGGCAACGTGGTGCGAAGGCGCAGCCGGGAAGGCGGTTGAGAGGGCTCGGGACCTCGCCGTCGAGCGGTGGGGACTGGCGCCGTCGCCGAGGATCGATGACCGGGACGGCGTCGAGCAATGCCCGCGTGTATGGGTGGCGCGGACCGGCGAAGACCTCATCAACGGACCCGCTCTCAACGATCCGGCCAAGATACATGACGGCGACGCGGTGGGCGATGTAGTCTACGACACCAAGATCGTGCGTGATGAATAGGTAGCTGACGTTTGATCTGGCCTGGAGAGCCTTAAGAAGCTTCAAAATCTGGGCTTGCACGGAGACATCGAGCGCCGCGGTAGGCTCATCGAGCACAAGCAGCCGTGGTTCAAGCGCCAACGCACGTGCGATGGCGACGCGCTGCATTTGCCCGCCCGAGAGCTGATGGGGATAACGGTTGAGGTAATCCACGCCGAGTCCAACTTGGCTCAGCAGTTCGCCGGCGCGCCGGGTGACGGCTTCGCCCCGTATGCCTAGAATACCGCTCAGCGGTTCGCCGACGAGCGAGCGCACCTTCATCCTCGGATCGAGGGAGGAATGCGGGTTCTGGAACACCACGCCGACGTCGCGGCGTGGGGGCATTGTGGTTCCGTATCGGTGGGCGGTGACTGCATTGCCGCCGATCTCGATTGTGCCTGCATCGAATTTCATAAGCCCCAGGAGTGCGGAGGCGAGCGTACTCTTGCCGCAGCCCGACTCGCCGACGAGTGCTAGCGTCTCGCCCGGCGCGATCTGAAAGCTGATATCGTCCAAGGCCTTTATGGCACCCTGGCGCGTGGGATACACTTTGCACAGACCCTCCACGGAGACCAGGCGAACGGGCGGTGCGGCGTTCATGGTGCCTCCGTGACCTGCTGATGGCGAACGGCATGATGGCATAGTGCCAGGTGGCCCTCGCCAAAGGTCCGGGCCGGCGGATCCGCCTCTGCGCAGATGCCAGTCGCCCGGTCGCACCGGTCGTGAAACGCGCAGCCCGTCGGTATTACGCCAGGATCGGGTACATGGCCGGGTATCGAGACGAGATCGCCGGTACCGCGGCCAACTACGGGAACAGTACCCAGCAGCTTTGCCGTGTAGGGATGGCGAGGCTGGTCAATCACCCCCTCCACGCTGCCCATCTCAACGATCCGGCCCGCATACATGACGGCCACGCGGTCGCAAAGTTGCGAAACGATGCCGAGATCGTGTGTGATGAACACGACGGCAAGGCCCTTCTCATCGGCGAGGCGCCGCAGGAGCCAGACGATTTGTGCCTGGATGGTCACGTCGAGCGCCGTTGTGGGCTCATCGGCGATCAAAAGGCGCGGCTGGCAGGCGAGCGCGAGCGCAATCAGGGCACGCTGGATCTGCCCGCCTGAAAGCTGGTGCGGGTACTTCTGAAGTGCCAGCTCCGGGTCAGGGATGCGCACGGCCTTGAGCTCGCTCAGAGCCACGGTACGCGCTTCTCGCCGGCCGACCGGTCGGTGGCAACAAATGACATCGATCATCTGCCGCCCAAGCGTGAAGAACGGGTTCATGGAACGCATAGGATTTTGGAAGATCATCGCAACGCGGCTGCCGCGCATCGCGCGCAGTTCGGACTCGGGCCGCCCAATGACCTCCTGCCCGTCGATCCTGATGCTGCCGGTGATGCAACCGGGCGGCGGCACCATGCCAAGACAGGCGCTCGCGGTCATGGACTTCCCGCAGCCCGACTCACCCACCAAGCCGAGCACTTCGCCTGCGGCAACTTCGAAATCAACGCCGCGCAGGATCGAAGTCGATCGGAAAAGACCGGGAAAAGTCACTCCGAGGCCGCTCACCTGAAGAACCGGGTCGCTCATTCCGGTCGACCCTGCTTTGGGTCCAGAATATCGCGGAGACCGTCGCCAACGAGATTGAGCGCAAGCACTGTCACGAAGATGGCCAGACCCGGAAACAGCGCAGTCCACCAATGATCGAGGAAGTCGACGCGGGAATCCGCCGCCATTAGACCCCACTCGACCGCCGGAGCCCTTGCGCCCAAGCCGATAAAGCTCAGCGATGCCCCTGCCAAGATCGCGTAGCCAAAATCCGCCGAGGCCGCAACGATGACCGGCGTCAACGAGTTTGGCAGCACGTGGCGAACCAGAATGCTCGGATGCCCCAAACCGATCGTTCGCGCGGCGCCGATGTAAAGTTCCTCGCGCACTCGCAGAACCGCGCCGCGCATAATGCGCGCCGTTCCTGGGAACCATGAAACACCGAGCGCGATCACAGCGCTCCAAATGCCAGGACCAAGTGCAGCAATGATGGCGATCGGCAGAAGCAGCGGCGGAAAGGCCAAGAAGACATCTGCTATACGCATCAAAAGAAGGTCGGTCCTGCCACCAAAATACCCTGCCACAAGTCCGATGGGGACGCCGATGACTAAGGATAGAAGGACAACACAAAGGCCGACGAGCAGCGATATCCTTCCTCCATGAAGCACCCGGGCGAAGATATCCCTGCCGAAGCGATCCGTGCCCATCAGATGCTCGGCGCCGGGGGCTAAAAGCCGCTCCGACATGATGATTTTGGTCGGCTCATAGGGTGCAATCCAGGTGGCCAGCACCGCACATGAAACCACCACCAAGAGGATGGCCGCGCCAAAAACGAACAGCCGGTGTTGCCTAAAGAATGCTCTTGCCCGGATCAGGCGGCTGGGCCACTCGATGACATCGGTTTGCATCATCATCTCCATCACGCTGTTCTGAGCCGGGGATCGACGACCGCATACAGAAGGTCGACGATCAGATTGACCAGGAGGTATGTGCCGGCAAGAAAGAGTGTGGCGCCGAGCGAGGCGGGGTAGTCGTTCTGCGCGATCGACGAGACCACAAAGGCACCCAGTCCTGGCCAGTCGAAGACTGACTCAACCACAACGGCTCCGCCCAGAAGGAATCCATAGGTCAACCCAACGACCGTCAGGATTGGTATGAGGGTGGCCTTCAACGCATACCGATAGTAAATCACGGACTTCGGCAGGCCATAGGCAAACGCAGTCCGAATATACTCCTCCTTCAGAACCTCGATCATCATGTTGCGCGTGATGCGTGTCACGGTAGCAAGTAGCAGGATGGTCAAGGTGAGGAGTGGCAGCGCTATGTGTGCAAGAGCGCTCATGAAACCCTCCCAATTGCCGGTAAGAGGGGCATCGATAAGGAACAGACCGGTGATCGGCCTGATCGGGCTGCCCAAAAGGATCGAAGTATCCACGCGACCCTGGAGCGGCAGCCATCCGAGAGCGCCGTAAAAGAGGAGCTGCAGTGACATCGCCAGGATGAAAGAGGGGACCGCGACGCCAGCAACCGAGGCCGTCCGGACGACATTGTCGACGATCGAGTTCTGCTTTACAGCGGAAAGAACTCCGATCGGAATGCCAATGAGCAGAACGATCACCATCGCCAAGGTGGTGAGTTCGAACGTCGCGCCAAACCGCTCGCCTACCTCCGACAGCACAGGCCGCTTGGTAAGCAGGCTGTTGCCCAACTCTCCACGCAGCACATTGCCAATGAAACCCAAATATTGAACCGCGAGCGGTCTATTGAGTCCGAGCTCGTCGTTCATCTTGTCGGTCATCTCAGCGGAAGGCCTCTGCCCCAGCATCAACTCCGCGGGCGAGGGGGCAAGCACTCGGCTCAGGACGAACATTATGGTGACGACGCCAAGTACGACGCCAACGATCATCAACAGCCGTTGAACCAAGTGCACTGCCATAGCCGTGATATCCTCCCGTTACTTTCAGCTAAGCAAAGCCGCCTATCTGCTCAGGCTGTAGAGGGAGATCCATTCGTAGGCGGGATTGTTGGCTTGTTCCATTCCTTTGATATCGGAGGAATAGGCGACGACCCGGTCAACATCGGCATAGAAGATGGCGACGGCATTCTGCATCACCCTGTCTTGGGCGGCAATATAGGCCTTAGCCGCAGCGTCCTTGTCGACACCTTCCAATTGGAAGCCCTCGCCTACCAGGCGGTCGTACTCTTCGTCGTGGTAATAGGAAAAGTTCCAGACGGGTTTCTCTTCGCTCTTAAAGATTCCCAAAAAATCCTGCGGAGAGGGATAACCTGGCCAATTTACCATCGCGTTCAGGTGACCGGTCGTTTCAGGAGACCGAGCCTTCGTGTTGTAGGTGGTGGCGACCGCCTCAAGCTCGAGCTCGACATCGAGGCCGACAGCCTCGGCGTTGGCCCGGAACAGCTCTATTGCATCGATCTGCTCTTGATTACCGGCGTAGTACAGTGCCTTTATCTTCCAATCTTTCTTAGGAATGCCCGATTCTTCAAGGAGTATTAGCGCCTTTTGTGGATCATATTTGCCCACGTCGTATGTTCCATGACCCCACAAGGTCGATACGACGGGACCTACCGGCTTTTTGGCGATGCCATGAAAGATGTCCTTCAGTACTGACTCGTGATCCCAAAGAGATAACAGAGCTTGTCGGAATTTCAGATTGTCTGTGGGATATTTTTGGGTGTTAATCATATAAAATTGTGTGCGCCAGCTCGGAATATCCGCGACGGAAACATTGGGCAAAGCCTTGAGGCTCTCGATCTGCGTAGCGGGAATACGAGGGCAAAGGTTTGCTTCGCCGGAGCGGATCATCTGAATGCGCGTCGACACTTCGGCCACATAGGGATGAAGAACACGGTCGATTTGGCCACTTTTCCATCCGCCCCAGTAATCTTCGAATTTGTCGAGGACGATTAGCTTTCCCTGCCGGAACTCTGTCAACTTGTAGGGCCCTGTGCCGATCGCATTGCCCTGGTTCAGCCATTCGTCGCCCTTGTCGATGCCTGCCGGACCGATCACGTAACCACCAGATTGTGCACCCGCCACGAGATCGAAGGCGATGGCGTCTTTGAAACGGAAGATGAGGGTATGTTCGTCCGGCGTCTCTACATGTTCCAAGCCCGCATACAGGTAGCTCGCCCCTTTCCCAAGATCACGCGTATATTCGAACGACTTCTTGACAGCCGCCGAATTCAGCGGCGATCCGTCGTGGAACTTTACCCCTTCGCGCAGTTTGACAGTCCAAGTCTTGCCACCCTCCGCACCCTCCCAAGCGCTTGCCAGTTTCGGCAGGACCTTCCCGTCCTTGTAGGCAAAGAGGGTCTCGTAGACGCTGCCTAGCACATAGAGTTCGGCCGCATTAGCAATGGCTGGGTTCATGTTCTGGTACGCTATGTCCCAAATCCAGGTCAGCGTGTTCTTTTTGTTTGTCTGCGCGATCGCATGAAGGCTGGACCAACTCAGTCCACCGATGGCTACGGACGACCCTGCGGCCCCCTTGAGAATATCGCGTCGATTCATTGTCATTGTGTTTCCCCTTTGCTTGGTTGCTCGTTCTTGGTAAATGCTCCAGCACGTCTACCACTCGCTCAAACTTCCGCGGCGAGTTTTGCCATCATCTTCACCAGAGGACCTTGGAAGTTTGGATCGGGGTCAGGGTCGCCTGTGTTTTCGAGCACGCCGAAGTAGACGACGACAATGCCGGTGTCAGGGTTTGCGAGCATATATTGGCCTGCGTAGCCGCCGTGGCCAAGCCAGGTACCATCGGTCGTCATCTGGCGGCTATAGCGCATCCAGTCGCGTGGTTTCGGCATTGGAAGGCCGGGGTTGTAGCGCGTTTGTTCGATGAAGGCGGCATCGCCGACGCGGCGGCCATCGATGCCCTCGCCCTTGCGCGCGAAGAGCAGGCCGTAGCGTGCGAGGTCGCGGGCAGAGAGGCAGG